>CABURG010000034.1 GCA_902493835.1 uncultured Collinsella sp.
ATGCACGTGACCCCTCGATGGGTCAAGCGACAATTTGGAAAATTTTACGAAGTGATGATTAAGACGCTCGCGCCTCGACTGAAGTTCGAATCCATGCAGCGGCGGCATAAAAGAAAAGCCCCCGTTGCCGGAGGCTTCAAGTTCAATTGGTGCGGCGTATAGGATTCCGCGCATCCGCTTCGCGGATCCGCACCGGCTTCGCCCGCCTGCCGGCGGACTCGCCCGCGGGCTAAAAACGCTCCGCGTTTTCTTGACGCCTGCGCCTCGACCGAGGTTCGAATCCATGCGGTGCCGCCGTAAAAGAAAAGCCCCCGTTGCCGGAGGCTTTCGATTTCGATTGGTGCGGCGTATAGGATTCGAACCTATGACGTTCTGATTCGTAGTCAGACCCTCTATCCAGCTGAGGTAACGCCGCAGCGCAAGACATATAAAACCACTTTAGCTTATTGGAGTCAAGCACAATCTCAAACTTTTTTTGGAACGCGGTTTTGTCATGCTGCCCCGCATATACCGCCGTTCCCCGTACGATCGATTGGCTTTTCGATCACGTCAAACTTAGCATCAAGTTCCCTCAGGAGCGATCTCACCCGCTGGGCACAGTCATAATCGGCAAACGAAATGCTCAGCATGCGCGCGACCTGGTTGGAAGTCCCAACTCCATAGAAGTGCTCCAGCGCCACAAGCCCCTCGTGCGTCACAAAGGTCTCGACCACATGCGGCGACTCCTCAAAGCACCATTGGGTCAACGGACCCTCGCTCGCCTGCCGAACCACCAGGCCACCCATGCCAGACGGCCCACACGTTACAAGCAGGTACTCCCCGCCCTCGTCGCTCTCAAACAAAACCACCCGATCATCAAACAGCTCCATCGCGTCCCCTTTCTCTCGCTCTTATTTAGCAAAAGCATAGCAGGTAGATGGCTGTATACAGAACAGTTGTTCGTGTGTTTTCTATTGAGCTGTCCGCACAGTATGGTATGGACCTGCGCACGAAATAGGGCGCCCCCGAAGGAGCGCCCTTGCATATCCCCTATGCAGCCAACTTACGCGACCGGCTCGATCTTCTCGAGACCACCCATGTAAGGACGCAGAACCTCGGGGATCGTGATGGTGCCGTCGGCGTTCTGGTAGTTCTCCAGAATGGCGGCCATGGTGCGGCCGGCCGGCAGGCCGGAACCATTGAGGGTGTGCAGGTAGCGCGAACCCTTGAAGTTCTCGGGGTCGCGATACTTGATGTTGGCGCGGCGAGCCTGGAAGTCACCGCAGTTGGAGCAGGAGCTGATCTCCTTGTAGGCGTTGTAGCTCGGCAGCCAGACTTCGATGTCGTAGGTCTGACGGGCAGAGAAGCCCAGGTCGCCGGTGCACAGGCTAATCACGCGATACGGAAGGCCCAGCTGCTGCAGCAGGTACTCGGCCTCGGCGGTCATGCTCTCGAGCTCCTCGTCGGACTCCTCCGGCTTAGCGAACTTGACCATCTCGACCTTGTCGAACTCGTGCTGACGGATGATGCCGCGGGTGTCGCGACCGGCGGAACCGGCCTCCTCACGGAAGCAGGGAGTGAAGGCGGTGTAGCGGCGCGGCAGGGTGTCGGCATCGAGGACCTCGCCGGCGTGCAGGTTGGTGAGCACGACCTCGGCGGTGGGGATCAGGAAGTTGTCACCCGAGACGTGATAGGCGTCGTCCTCGAACTTGGGCAGCTGACCCGTGCCAAACATGGTCTGACGCTTGACGACGATGGGCGGCCACCACTCCTTAAAACCACGGCTGGTGTGCGTATCGAGGAAGAAGTTAATGAGGGCGCGCTCCAGGCGGGCGCCGGCGCCACCGAGAACGGTAAAGCGGCTGCCGGAGAGCTTGTTGCCGCGCTCGAAGTCGAGGATGTCCAGGTCGGTGCCCAGATCCCAGTGCGGCTTAAAGTCGAAGTCGAACTCGCGCGGGGTGCCCCAACGACGGCGCTCGATGTTCTCGTCCTCGTCCTTGCCGTACGGCGTAGCCTCGCAAGGAATGTTGGGCAGGTGAGCCATGAAGTCGTACTGCTCCTGCTCGAGAGCAGTGCGGCGCTCGGCCAGAACGTCAATCTTCTCGTTGACGGCGCGCACGGCCTCCTTGGCGGCCTCGGCCTCGTCCTTCTTGCCCTCCTTCATCAGGGCGCCGATCTTCTTGGACTCGGCATTGCGCGTAGCCTGGAGCTCCTCGACCTCGGTGATGACGGCACGGCGCTCGTCGTCGAGCTCAAAGAACTTCTCGCGATCCCAAGACGTCTGGCGGTTAGCCATGGCGACATCGATGGCATCGGGGTTCTCGCGAACGAACTTGATATCAAGCATTAGATCCTCCGGCGATATACGTTCCATTTAGGTTGCAACCTTGTACATGTATGGGCAAGTATATACTTATGAGCGTTTACGACCCAACTCAACTACGCAAGAAGGCACCCAATGGACGCAGTTTTTTCCTTTTTGTTTGGCACCCGCACCGGTTTTGCCATCCTTTTCGCCGGCGGCATCCTGTTATTTGCGATTCTTGCCTTTGTAATGGAGAAGCGCACCCATAAGATGTACGTCGACCGCGGGCCCAAGTCCGAGGATGAGGAAGACAGCTTCTGGGACTAACCTGCCTAAAAAGGGACAGGTTTTACTGGAGAGTTGCGTCGATTGCCTTGACCAGGGCACTGCGCATGCCGGCGTCCTCGAGCGCAACGACGCCCTTGATGGTGGCGCCACCGGGCGAGCATACGGCATCCTTCATCGCCGCAGGATGCTGACCAGTTGAAAGCTGCAACTTTGCCGTACCTAGCACCATCTGGCTCACAATGCGATAGGCATCGGCACGCGGGATACCGTGCTTGACCGCCGCATCGCCCAGGGCCTCGATTGCCATAGCGACAAATGCCGGAGCGCAACCACCCACCGTGCCGCCCACGAACAGCAGGCTCGTATCAAGCTCGACCACCGCACCGAGCTTGCCAAGCAGATCAAGCACCACGGCGCTCTGTTCATCACTAAGCGTGGATGCCTTCTCGCAAGCGATGACGCCCTCGCCCACCGAAACCGGCGTGTTGGGCACCGTCGAGATATGCGCGACGCCCGGCAGGACCTGCTCCCACTTGGCACTGTCCCAGGTCCAAGCAACCGACAGAACGACCTTTTTGGCAAGAGCATCCTTGAGCGGGGCGAATATCTTCTCGATCATATACGGTTTGACCGCAGCGACCACGATATCGGATGCGGCGACAACCTCGGCGGCATCGTGGCAGGCGACCATGCCGCGCGCCTCGCAGCGCTCAACCAGTGCGTCGTAGCGACCCGCGCAGGCGCACATGTCGCTCGCAGCTACACCGGCAGCGATCCAGCCATCGGCCATAGCGCTCGCCATATTGCCAAAACCGACAAACCCAATCTTCATATCTCATAGTCCTCTCAGACACGCTCTTCAAAAACGAAAGCTATTGTCCCACGCCATTGTTTCGTATTGCCGACCTATTTGTGATACGGCTCGCCACGACTGATCTTGCAGGCACGGTAAATCTGCTCTAGCAGCACCACACGCGCCAGGTTATGCGGCAAGGTAATGCGTCCAAAGCTGAGCATCTCGTCGGCGCGGGCGCGCACGTCATCGCTCACGCCGTCCGATCCGCCGATTACAAAGGCGATGTCGCTGTTACCACGCAGCATAAGATCGTCGAGCCGCGCCGAGAGCTCCTCACTCGAACGCTCCTTGCCCTCGATAGCCAGCAGGATCGCATGCGCCCGAGACGGCAATGCAGCAAGAATTGCCGCCCCCTCCTTGTCGCGCGCGGCATCCACGCCGCCCGCCTTAGCCGGGTCGATATCGGCCACCTCGCGGATATCAACCTTGGCATAGGCACCTAGGCGCTTGGTGTACTCAGCGCACGCGTCCTTCCAAAAGCGCTCCTTGAGCTTACCGACGCAAACGACGGTGTATTTCACGCGCGTTTACTCCTTCGAATCGTTTTGAACTTTGCCGGCGGTCAGCATCTGCTCGAACATCGAGGCCGACTGCGAAAAGTCACTCGGCAGCACGACCGTCGAGGTTTTACCCGTGCGAGCGAACTCCGTCATCATCTCGGACCACTGCGTAAACATGAACAGTTGGTTGGCCTCGTCATTGCCGACACCCGTCTCCTGGATGATCTCGAGCGAATCTTTGATACCCAGCGCGATGGCCTTGCGCTGGTTGGCGATGCCCTCGCCCGCCTTTTCCATTGCCTCGGCCTCGGCGGTCGCCTCGGTGACACGTTTGATGCGATCTGCCTCAGCGAGCTCCTGCGCCGCAGCGCGCTTGCGCTGGGCAGCGTTGATGTCGTTCATGGAGTTCTCGACCTCGGTCGGCAGCGCGATCTTGGTAATGAGTGTCGACACGAGAGTGAAGCCATAGGCGGCCATCTGCTCGGATACGGTGGCGTTGACGTCCTTGGCGATGTCATCCTTCTTGGCAAAGACCTCATCGAGCGTGTAGACGGGAATGGAAGAGCGTAGGGCATCGGTGATAAAATCGCGCATCTGGTCGACGGGCTCCTGCAGCATGTAGTAGCTCTTGTAGATGCCCGAATCCGCCGGGCCAGCACCCATGTCATAGCTCACGTGATATTGAGCCGAGACCTCGAGGCCGATGGTCACATTATCCTGAGTCTTAACGTCGATGCCAAAACCGTTTTTCATGGTGCGCAGACTCACCGTGGCGGCCTTGCGGTCGATCACGGGCACCTTCATGTGGAAGCCCGCGTTGACGATGCGGTTAAACTTGCCCAGACGCTCGATGATCACGGCATGCTGCTGTTCAACGACATAGCAGGCGCTGGGAAGCAGCAGCAACAGGATGATGATGGGAATCAAAAGGCTGGTAAGGGCGGCGATGATACCGGAAAACAGCATGATCTCTCCTCTGATAGGCACACGTTGGCATTAGGATACCCGCACGAAGCAGCAACGTGACATCAACAAGAGGCCCATAACAAAAAAGCCCCCATTGCTGGGAGCTCTTTCATTTAATGGTGCGGGCGAAAGGACGTCCGCGTATCCGCTTCGCGGATCCGCACCGGCTTCGGCCGCCTGCCGGCGTCCTCGCCAGCTCGCTAAAAACGCTCCGCGTTTTCTTTACGCTCGCTCCTTCGCAGGTTCAAGTCCCTGCGATGGGCCCATAACAAAAAAGCTCCCATTACTGGGAGCTCTTCCATTTAATGGTGCGGGCGAAAGGACTTGAACCTTCATGGGGTTGCCCCCATACGGACCTGAACCGTACGCGTCTGCCAATTCCGCCACGCCCGCGTGCAGGAATTAGAATAACGGAGCGCCACCACGAACGCAAGAACTATTTTTGAAAAAGTTTGCAGGCATTTTCCCAAGCGGCTTGCGCGATTGTTTCGGCGTCCTCACCTGTGCGATCGACACGGTCGTTAACCAGCGCGTTTGCCGTAATGGAGATCATTGCGGGCTCGCATTCAAGACCGCGGATGGGCTCCGGAGCCATATACGGGCAATCCGTCTCGAACAAAATTCGATCGAGTGGGGTTGCCGCAAATGCCTCGCGCACGTCGTCGTTGCGCTTAAAGGTGGCCGCGCCACCATAGGCGATATAGCAGCCCAGCTCCACAAAGCGCTCCATCGTGGCGCGGTCCTCGCCAAAGCAGTGCAGTACGCAACCGGCCTGGGGCACGCCCACCTCACGAAGCACGTTGTAGGCGTCCACGTGCGAGGTACGCTCATAGTCCGTGTCCTCGTGGCGCAGATGCAGCTCCACCGGCACGTTACGGCACACGGCAAGCTCGAGTTGGCGCGCCATGCAGTCAATCTGCACGTTATGGGGTGCCGGCGCGATATCGTCGTCATAGTCCATGTGGTAGTCCAGGCCGATTTCGCCAATACCGGCGCATAAGGGGTCATCGAGTGCGGCAACGACCTGTGCGTGAACGTCGTCGGTATAGTCCGGCGCGCCATACGGATGCACGCCGGCAAGATACTTGATCTGCGGAATATCCCGCATCGGCAGAATTTCGCGCACGAGCCAGTCGCTATAGTCCGCCACGCTGCGTTTGTCAGCGATGGGATCGAACATCGTCACCAACAGGTCGACGCCCGCGGCTTTGGCGCGCACGAGCGTCTCGGGCACTTCTTTGCCCCAAAACGAAAGCAGATGCGCATGCGTGTCGGCAAGCGGTGCCAAGGGCACGGGGCAGGCAACCGTCTTCTTTTTCTTGGTAAACGTCACGCGTTCGACATTAGGCGTCATGGGAAAGCTCCTGAGCCAAGCGGACAAAGTCGGCAACATCAAGCGTCTCGGCGCGCGTGGTGGGTGCGATACCGCAAGCCTCAAAGGCGGCATCGAGCACGTCCTTGGCAAAGCCGTTGGCGCTCATAGAATTGCGGATGGTCTTGCGACGCTGAGCAAATGCAGCATCAATCACGCGGGCCACAAATTCGCGATCGAGTCCTTCGGGCACCACGCCGTCAACACGGTCGATACGCACGACGGCCGAGTCCACGTGCGGCGCCGGCATAAAGCAACGCGGCGGCACCTCAAAGCGACCCGTCACCTGCGCATACAGGCCGAGCTTTGCCGTATAGCCGCCATAGGTCTTGTTGCCCGGCACTGCGGCAATGCGATCGGCAACCTCCTTTTGCACCATAACGACGGCACGCTTGAGCGCCGGCATCGTCTGGAAGAACTGCAGGATGATCGTCGCCGCCACGTTATAGGGCAGGTTCGCGACAAACACCGTCGGCTCACCGCCCGCGGTCTGTTCAATCTGCTCCGGCGTCACCCTGAGCGCGTCGCCCATGATAAAGCGGAAGTTGGCATAGTCGGCGGCGTGAGCATCGAGCACCGGCTCGAGCTCGGGGTCGGCCTCGATCGACGTGACGCACGCCGCCTCCTGCAGCAGCGCAAGTGTGAGCGTACCAACGCCCGGGCCAACCTCGAGCACGCGCTCATCGCCCGTGAGCTCGGCAAGCTCGCAGATACGCTCGATCACATGATTGTCGATTAGAAAGTTCTGGCCCAGGCGATGCTTGGTCGCAAGGCCAAACTCCTCCAGCAGCTCCCTGGTGGCCGTGGGGTTTGCCAAAGGCGAAGTTGTCATAGTTGCCTCCTTAGCATGATGGCGGCGTCTTGAAACAAAAGGGCATGGACCGTGGCGGCCATGCCCTTACAGCTAAACAGCAAATTGCCGATATGGCGCGGCGTCTTAGCCCAGACGCGGGAACAGCGGCTCACCCTTCTCAACGGGCTGACCACCGGCAAGCAGGCCCCAAGCGCAAATGCCCTTGAGGTCGTCGCTCGCGGCCTCGCCCTCACAGGACAGACGGCGCAGGGCCTCGGCAGAAGTCTGGGGCATGAGCGGCATCAGCAGGTGAGCGGCAATGCGGATGGCCTCGAGCAGGTTGTAGATCACAAATGCCAGTTCGTCAGCCTTGGCCTCGTCCTTGGCAAGCGCCCAGGGCTCAGAGTCCTCGATGTAGTGGTTGGCGGCGTGGATGAGCTCCATGACCTCGTCCTTAGCTCCGCCGTAATCGAGCACGTCCATCTTGGCCATGTAGCGCTCGACCAGACCGTCGGCGATCTTTGCTAGCGGGTTGTCGAACGCATCGAACGATGCGGGCTTGGCGGGCGCGCAACCATCAAAGTACTTTGCGCTCATGTTGAGCGAACGTGAGATGAGATTGCCCCAGCTGTTGGCCAGGTCGGCGTTGTAGACCTGCTCCATGCGATCGAAGCTGATGGCGCCGTCGGTACCGGGAACGACGTCGGTCATGAAGTAGTAGCGATAGCCCTCGACGCCCAGCATGTCGATAACGTCCTGCGGAGCGATGGCGTTGCCGCGGCTCTTGGACATCTTCTCGGCCTTGCCAGTCTCGGCATTGCGCACGGTCAGGAAGCCGTGGGCAAAGACGTGCTCGGGCAGGGCCTCGCCGATGGCCATGAGCATGGCGGGCCAAATGACGCAGTGGAAGCGGATGATGTCCTTACCCACGATGTGGAACTGCGCGGGCCAGCGATAGGCCAGCTCGGCACGCGCCTCGTCGGTGTCGACACCGTAGCCGACGGCCGTCATATAGTTGAGCAGCGCGTCGAACCATACATAGGTCACATGGCCCTCGTCAAACGGGACCTGGATGCCCCAGTCAAAGCTCGTGCGGCTCACGGAAAGATCGTTGAGGCCGCCCTCGACAAAGCTGCGAACCTCGTTCATGCGGAACGCAGGCTCGACAAAGTCGGGGTGCTCGTCATAGAGCTTGAGCAGCTTGTCCTGGAAGGCGGAAAGCTTAAAGAAGTAGGACTCCTCCTGCACGCGCTCAAGCGGACGGTGGCAGTCGGGGCACAGGTGCTGGCCGACGCTGCCGTACTCCTCGTCGCCCTTCTGGACCTGCGTATCAGTGAAGTAGGTCTCGTCAGGCACGCAATACCAACCGTCGTAGCTGCCCTTATACAGGTAGCCGGACTCCTTCATGCGCTCCCACAGGTACTGCACGGCATGATGCTGGCGCGGCTCGGTGGTGCGGATGAAGTCGTCGTTGGAAATCTCGAGCTTGCTCCAAAGCTCCTTGAAGTGCGGGGCCTGGCTGTCGGTCCACTCCTGCGGCGTCATGCCATGCTTGGCTGCGGCCTCGGCGACCTTCTCGCCGTGCTCGTCCATGCCGGTCAGGAACTTGACGTTATAGCCGGCGGAGCGACGATAACGGGCCTGAACGTCGGCGATGATGGTGGAATAGGCCGTGCCCAGGTGCGGATCGGCGTTGACGTAGTAGATGGGCGTCGTGATAAAGAACGAAGGCTTGCTTTGATCCATGGGGTTTGTCCTCCAGAAAAACGTTGCATACAGGGGATGATTCTAGCGCAAGGGCTGGATATCCTCCATCTATTGCATATCGAGCACCATGGCATAGACATCGCGCTTGCGACGCGAATACTTCTGAGACAGGCGCTTGGCCACCGCAGACGCGGGCTCCCCCTCCTCGAGCGCGGCGCGGATATCCTCGCGCAGGGCCTCGTCGGGATCCGCTGCCGCGGCGCCAACCGGCACGGCACCGGCCTCCTCATCCTCGCTCGGCGGCGCGATGACCAGCGCAATCTCGCCCTTTACCTCGCCGCGAGCACGCAGCTCCTCGGCGAGCTGGGCAGCGGGCCCGCGCAAGACTTCCTCGTGCAGCTTGGTGAGTTCGCGGCAGACGGCAACCTCACGCTGGGGAAAAACCTCTGCCACGGCCTCGAGCGTCGTCACGATGCGATGTGGAGACTCGTAGAAGATGAGTGCGCCGGGCACCACGGCAAGGCGCTGCAAACGGCGCACGCGGTCGCCGTGCTTTCGGCCCAAAAAGCCCTCAAAGAAAAAATGCTCGCAGGGAATGCCGGACGAAACGAGCGCCGTGACGCAAGCGGAGGGCCCGGGGATAACTTCTACGGGCACATCGGCCTCACGCGCCGCCTCGACCAGCGCCTGGCCGGGATCGGACACGCTCGGCATGCCGGCGTCCGAGGCAAAGGCGAGGGTCTCCCCCGCCAGCAGACGGTCGACCAGGCCGGCGGCGCGGCTGGCGATCACATTCTCGTCGCAACGGACAAGCGGCTTGGAAATGCCCAGGTGCATCAGCAGCTTTGACGTCACACGCGTGTCTTCGCAGCAGATGGCATCGGCGGCGGCAAAGGCCTCGCCAACGCGCGGGGACAGGTCGCCCAAGTTGCCGATGGGCGTTCCGACCACATAGAGTTTGCCCGTATGGGCGCTGTTTTGCGTCATATCAACCTATTCAATCATGCCGCGCTCGAGCGTACCGAGCGCCGCGCGGGCGTCCCATGCTGTAATGCGCTTCTCGGTCTTCCACGTTTGGAAGAACCAACCGGCAGCCGGCGCAAACGAAGCCAGCTGGTTGGCGATAAACACGCGCTCGTAGGCATTGCGGCCCTCGGGCGTAACCGACGAGTTGGCAAAGATCGCCGCGCCCGACCATTCGCCCACCAGCACGGGGAACCCAGTCGAAATCGCCTCTTTAAGCTCGCGCTTGTTGCGCGAAATCGCCGTCGTCAGCCCGCGGGGGCTCGTGATGTCGAGCGCATGTTCGTCGCGGTAATGGTACAGGTGAAGGTCCATGTAGACGTTCTTGTACTTAGCGCCGCGCATAAAATGCTTCCACTCGCTGGGATGCCCCGAAGACGAGAAGACGACGATCTTATCCTCGGGCATATACGAACGGACAAGCTCATAGGCATCGCGATAGAAGTTGCGCAGGTAGTGCGCCGGAATGCCATCCGTCATGGTGAAGAGGCTCTTGCGGACACTCATCTGCGGCGTATCCAGCAGCTCAATACCCAGCAGGCTCTCGGCCTCGCCGTAACGCTCGGCCAAGCGCTCGAGCACGTCGAGTGCGACATGACGACCGTTGGTGGACGAATGCCATTCGGCAACAGCCTCTGGCGTGGCGGGCGAATCGTTGGAATCGCGCTGGCCACCGGGCACAGTTGCCAGATCGAGCAGCACGCGGATGTCGTACTTGGCAGCCCACTCAATTGCACGGTCGATGTAGTCGACAACCGAGATGTAGGACGCATCGGACTCCTGCGAGCCAAAGGCATACCAGGGCACCGGCAGACGCACGGCATTGAGACCGATCTGCGCCATGCGACGGAAATCGTCCTCGCTCACAAACGTCTCGTAATGACGGCGCATGCGCTCGTTATAGGCGGCGGTGCCCATGGCCTCCTGCAGCTCGGCCGCGTTGGATGCACCGGTCGCCGCGTATAGCGACGGAGTCACCCAAGGCTCGGGAATAAACCAGCCAGAGAGATTAACGCCGAGTATCCTCTCCATCACTGCCCCCTTCGGATCGTGCAGGCCGAGCCTGCATCGTATTGCATAGGAAAAGTATCGTTTTGAGTATACCCGCGCGTGCGGACAGACGACCGAACGGTCTGTAAAGTGGCGCAAAAGCGGGAGGAATGTCTGGGAGCAGACGGGCTCGGGATGGTGCGCCGAGATGTACATATGCGCCGGAAGTAGGCGGCCGAAAAGCGCATCCCGTTCTGAGCGCGGGATCTGGGACGCAGTTTCCGCCAAAGACCGCAAAAGGAAAGCACATCCCATTCTGACGCCGGATTCCGGGTCGCGCTTTCCCAAGCGGCCTCAAAGCGGAAAACGCATCCCACTCTGAAGCCAAATTCCGGGACGCAATTTCCGCAGAGCCCTCAATAAAAGAAAAGGACCCCTTTGCAGAGGTCCTAGTCAATTCAAGGTGGCGGGGAAGGGAATCGAACCCCTGACACGAGGATTTTCAGTCCTCTGCTCTACCAACTGAGCTACCCAGCCATTTGAGGTGTGCCTTGTTTCAAGGCTTGATTAGTATAACCAAGGACGCGTTCCGGTCAACCGAGAATTTTAAAAAAGTTTTTGGGCACAGCCTCGGTTCTATAAATCGGCACGTCAGAGGCATCAGCCGGCAGCAAGAAGTTTTTCACTCAGAGCCGCACGGGCAAACTCACTTGGCGTCATCCCCTCGGCAGCCGCCCGTCGACGAATGGCCTCCTTCATTCCCAGAGGAATCTTGACCGACAGCGTTGCCGTCCCCTCACCTGAGAGCGGGGGCCGTCCATGCACGATCCCACCAACGGTGTGTTCGCCATCCGGAAACTCTCCGCGCTCGTACGACTCGCACCACGCGTCAATCATTTCATCCGTTACAACCTGACCATTAGCGGCCGTATACGTCTTGCCCATCATCGACCCCTTTGCCGAGCCTGTTCAATCTCCTGCCAAAATTTCTTCTGGACTGGAGACAAGGCATGAATGATAAGCCACCCACGGACAAGCTCGACCGCGACAAGCTCCACGCTTCGTCCGTCTGAGAGCCATCCAATTGCAAGCCATCTCGGCGGCTCGTCCTTCGGCTCGCGACGAATGCACTCAGTAACCGCAAGCCAAGCGCTAAGCACCTGCTTTTCCGTCAGGTGCTTTTTAGCGTTGGGATGGATCTCAACATCCATGCATCTTCTCCTCCATCTTACCCAATTTCGTATGACGAAAGTCCACTGTCGCCAATTCTTAAGCCGGCACGCGTTGGAGAGCAGGAGTCGAAACAATGATTGAAGGACGCTCTAGTACGGCCCAGGCGCCGAGGCAGGAGCACATGCGCCAAGGACGAACGTTTTCGTAGCGCGCGAGGATATTGCCGTCGCGATCGATGAAGGCGATGTCGATGGGATAGGCCATAAAACACGTATGGACCGAAGAGCAGCGTGGAAACGCCATGACGAGCGACAGGCCGTTGGCGGCAACCGGACGCCGTCCCAGCATGCCGCGCAGGCGCACGACAAACGACTCCGCCACCACAAACTCGGCCGGCGTCCAACCCAGCCTATTGAGTGCCCGCGCGTAGGCGATGTAGGACGAGACCGCGGTCACATGACCACCCCCGGATGCCATGGATCGACCGTCACCGCGCGCTCGTGCGACAACGTTGTCGGCGCCCCCAGCGGAACGCCAGCGATGCTGAGAGAAGTCGGCCACGGCTCATAGTGCATGGTGCAGGTGTAGGTCCTAAACGTACCGGATAGGGAGAGCAGGCCACCATCTGATGCCTTCGCGCCTTGCTCGCTCGACACTTCGATCTGCAAGTCATAGCCTTCCATGGCATTCAGAATTTGAGTCTGGACCGTCGCCGAGGCATCGGCAGAGCTTTCGTCGCCCTCCCCCTCCGACGCCACGGCATGCGCTAGCACGATGTCGGGCACCACGCGGTCGAAGCGCGCGACAGCGCTGGCAAAGATCATGACGTTGTACACGATGAGTGCCAGCACCAGCAAAACGGGCGTAACCACTGCCATCTCCACCGTCGCTTGGGCGCGCTCCTCGCGCAGACGCATGCGGATACTCATTACGACCCACCGCCCAGAGCGCCAACCAGCGTGGCGACATCGACGGTGAGCGGGATGGAGCCGCCGCCGGGCAGAGGAATCTCCGCAAGTGTGAACACCGTACCGCTAATGGTGCGTTCGACTTGATATTCCAACGCCTCGCAAAGCGCCTTGGGATCGGTCACGCCCAACGGAATACTTCGCAGTTTGTCTTGCGCTTGAGAGAGACCCGCAATGTCAGACCCCGGACTCTTAATGATATTGGCGGAATCGGTCAGCACCGGCTTTCGCAGGCGCAAGTCGCACGGTTCCAAACCCAGCGCCGCCACGGACGCCGAAACGGTATCGCCGAGCCACGATGCGATGGAGTCCAACGCGCCGCTGCCCCCTCCTAGGCCTTTAATCATCTCGTCCATAAGTTCGTCGGCTGAGCCTTGGATATCACCGTATCCCACGAGTAGCCGTCCCCAAACATCCATGACGCCGTCGAGCACGCCGGCAACGCCGCCCGAGCGTTCCTTCAATGTCGAGAAAAATCGCGAAAGCACGTTGTTTTGCGCCGTCGCCTCATCGGGCGCCAGCACCGCGGCAGAGATAGCACCGCGATCGCCAAGCCTGACTGCCGCGTTAAACGAGGAGTTAAGTTGATCGGGGCTGGTAATGTCACCCGAAACTGCAAAGGCGACCACGCCGTTGCGACCAGGTGGGGCGATACGCGGGCGCTCGCCGGAAAGCGCTTTAATGGCCTGGTCAAACGCATTGCCCGCACGGTCGGCCTCATCCTCGGTCTGACGCTCAAGTTCGAGTTCTTTGTTGCGGCATTCGACGTAGTCTTCCAGAGCCTCTTTGAACTTATCGAAGTGGTACTCGAAGCCCCTTTCGACAGAAGTCGTTGCAATCGCAACGTACCCTAAAGACGACACACCGAAATGGCATTCGCTACACGTTTCGTGACCGTCAAAATCTGCGACGGATGCCAGCCCACCCGGCTTTCCTTTTTTGTAATTTGGACAGTCAGTCCCATAATGCAAATAGGTAACTTTATCTACTTCACTCGTGGGCCAACGTGCATCGGTATAGAGTTCAGTCGTCCGCGCCTCATCTGGATTTCGCGGAAGGAAAGGGATGCGGGCGGAAACTTTGCCGTCCTTTTCAGTTATATATGCCCGCTCGACTTCTTCGCTCGCATACGCGAAGAACACCTTTCGTGCAGCAGAATCTGCCTGTTTTTCCGGACCTTCGCCAAGCGGCTTCTCATTTGCCAGGCGCTGGCGATAGTAGGCCTTCGCGCGATCGAGCGCCACTTGCGGCTCCCACGTAACGCTCGAAGCGTAATGTGGATTTTGAGCACCAGAGAGATCCGCTAGGCTTTTCGCACGCTCCCACAT
>CABURG010000035.1 GCA_902493835.1 uncultured Collinsella sp.
CGCATCGAAGCGCGTGTAGGGGAGCGCCCGCGGGCGCTGTACTCAAGAAGGAGGGACACATGGCTAAGTTTGACATCATCGCCGCCACCGGTTGCCCGACCGGCATTGCGCACACCTTCATGGCGAAGGAAGCGCTGGAGAAGGCAGCTGCCGAGCGCGGTCTGACCATTAAGGTCGAGACTCATGGCCAGGTCGGTGTCGAGAACGAGCTCACCAAGAGCGAGATTGCTGGCGCCAAGGCCGTTGTCGTCGCAGCCGACAAGGATGTCCAGGCTGAGCGTTTCGCCGGCAAGCCCATGGTTTCCGTTGGTGTTTCCAAGGCCCTGTCCGTTGAGGCCGCCGGTAAGCTGATTGACCGCGCGCTCGCCGCCAAGGGTGACGACACGGTTGCAGCTGCTGCCGATATCGAGGATGAGGTCGAGGAGAAGGAGTCCATCGGTCACATCATCTACAAGCACCTCATGAACGGCGTCAGCCACATGCTGGTCTTCGTCGTTGCCGGTGGTGTTCTGACCGCCGTCTCGTTCCTGTGGGGCATTACGTCCTTCGATTCGACGGCGTCTGACTACAACAGCTTTGCTGCGATGCTCAAGATCATCGGCGGCATCGCCATGAACCTTATGGTTCCGGTGCTTTCCGCCTACATCGCCGAATCCATCGGCAAGCGCCCGGCGCTCGTCCCCGGCTTTGTTGCCGGTATGATCGCCATCCAGGGCCTGCCTGTTAACGCCGAGACCGGCATGATCGACGCCGGTGGCGCCGGCGTGGGCTTCGGCTTCCTGGGCGGTATCGTTGGCGGCTTCCTCGCTGGCTATGTCATCCTGCTACTCGAGAAGGTTTTTGCCGGCCTGCCCAAGAACCTGGACGGCCTCAAGGCTATCTTCCTGTACCCGCTGTTCTCGACGGCTATTGTCGGCCTGGTCATGCTTGGCATTTCCGGCCCCATGGCTGCCATCAACACCGCCATGATGGACTTCCTCAAGGGCCTGTCCGCCTCTGGCGCCGTTGTCCTGGGTCTTGCTATCGGCTGCATGTGCGCCTTTGACATGGGCGGCCCGGTCAACAAGGCTGCTTATGTCACCGGTACTGCTATGCTCACCGAGGCTCTGGCCGCCGGTGTTGGCACCGATACCTACAACTTCGGCACCAACTTCATGGCTGCCGTCTCCGCCGCCTGCATCGTTCCGCCGCTGATCACCACCTTTGCCGTCGTTGTCGGCAAGAAGTACTTCAGCCAGGAGGATCACGACGCCGGTGTCGTCAACCTCATCCTTGGTTGCACCCACATCACCGAGGGCGCCATTCCGTTCATGACCAAGAACATCTGGCCCGTCATGCCCATCATGATGCTCGGCTCCTCTATCGCTTCGATCCTGACCATTATGTTCAACGTTCACGATCCGGCGCCTCACGGTGGCTTCCTGGTCCTGCCCGTTGTCGAGAACGGTCCGCTTTGGGTCCTCGCGATCCTCATCGGCGCCGTTGTCGGTGGCATCCTGTTCGTGGCCTTCAAGAAGTACGACTTCGAGAAGAACCAGAAGGCTGCTCCTGCAGCCAAGCCGGTTGAGGCTCCCAAGGCCGCTGCCGTCGAGGCCCCCAAGGCCGAGGCTGCCGACTTCGTGAAGGTCGAGAATGTCTTTGTCGCCGAGGACTTCGCTTCTCGTGACGAGGCTCTGAGTTTCGTTTCCAACCAGGCCGTCAAGGCCGGTATCGCAAGCGACGCCGACGCCGTGATGAACGCCTTCCTGGCCCGCGAGGCCGAGGGCACCACGGGCATGATGGAGGGCTTCGCCATCCCTCATGCCAAGTCCGACGCCATTACCGAGGCTGCCGTCATCGTCGTCAAGGACGAGTCCGGTGTGACCGGTTGGGACACCATGGACGGCGCTCCCGTCAATGTGGCTATCGCTCTGCTTATCCCGGGTGCACAGGCCGGCACCACGCACCTCAAGATCCTGTCCAAGGTCGCCGAGGCGCTCATGGACGAGGACTTCCGTGCCACTGTCAAGGGTTCCACCGACGCCGCCGAGATCGCCAAGACGATCAACGCCCGCCTAGTCTAATTCCACGGTACGCGAATAACATCGCCCCCTGTAACAAAGGCGGAGTCCCTTTCCAGGGCCTCCGCCTTTTTCATGCCCCTTCTTCTAACTTGCGGTGAAATAAGGACTGTTTAAACGTTTCAACCGCAAAATCAGTCCCTATTTCACCGCAACTTACAGAAGGACATAGAGGAAGCTGCCCATTGAGTCTTTGTCGCGAACAGATCCTCAGCCAGAATTCCGTTCCGCCGATATTGCTCTGGACCGACCGAGTTTCCGCAGCTCGCCCGGCAGGCAAGCGTACAGGAACGACATCTGTCCAACAATTCGTGTGAAACACAATGAAAAACCGTTTGATGTGAGTTAATATAAACAACGTCGTGAATCTGACTCCTGCCACATGCATGACAGGGGTTAAACACAAAAAGGAGTCAACTATGGTTTCTGAGAAGGCTACCCTCGTTAATCCTCAGGGTCTGCACATGCGTCCGGCTGGTCTGTTCGCCTCCACCATGGGCAAGTACGCCTGTGACGTGACGGTCGTTACCCCCGAGAAGGAGGTCAACGGCAAGTCCCCGATGGCCCTTATGGCTGCTGGTATCCCCTGCGGTACCGAGGTCGAGGTCAAGTGCGACGGCGCTGACGAGGCCGAGGCTCTGGCTGCTGCCATCGAGCTCATCAAGAGCGGTCTTGGCGAGTAGAACTCAAACGGGTCGCATGTTGAACAACTAAGTTCATATTTGGGGGCGCAGTGACCTGTTGTAAGGTAGCTGCGCTCTTTTGTCATGGATATGGCAAAACGCTTTATCACATGACACGGAGAGAGGAATGGGAATGTATCAGGGAGTCAACGCTTCCGAGGGCATCGGTATCGGCACCGTCATGGTCGCCGTCGATCCCGACTTGACGTTTGAGCCGCACGAGGTTGCCGATTCGGCAGCAGAGAAGGAGCGCTATCAGTCCGCTCTTTCGGTCTTCTGCGAGAAGACCCAGGCTCAGGCCGACCACATGAAGGAGACGGTGGGCGAGGCCGAGGCCGAGATCATGAGCGGACACATTGTCCTGGCTCAGGACCCGGGCATGACCGACGCCATCAACGCCGCCATTGACGGCGGTACCTGCGCCGAGCAGGCGCTCATGGACACCTCGACCATGTTCGAGAACATGTTCCTGTCCATGGACGACGAGATGTTCCGTCTGCGCGCGGCCGACATCGCCGACATCCGCACCGGTATTCTGGCCGAGCTGCTGGGCAAGGAGGTCGTCGACCTCTCCGTCCTGCCCGAGAACACCGTCGTTGTCGTGCACGACCTCACGCCGTCCATGACCGCCACGATCGATAAGGCCCACGTTGCCGGTATCGTCACCGAGACCGGTGGCCGCACGTCGCACTCCGCGATCATTGCGCGCGCCCTTGAGATCCCGGCTGTCCTTTCGGTTTCCAACAGCTGCACCGCGCTGCGCAACGGTATGACCGTTGTCGTCGACGGTGGCAAGGGTATCGTTGAGGCCGATCCCGACGAGGAGACGCTCGCTGCCTACACCGCCAAGGCCGAGGCCTTCGCTGCCGAGAAGGCAGCCCTCGAGGCCTTCCGCGGCAAGCCGTCCGTGACTGCCGATGGCATCAAGAAGATCATCGCCTGCAACATCGGTAACCCCGATGACGTGCCCAACGCGCTCGATCACGACGCCGAGGCCATCGGTCTGTTCCGCTCCGAGTTCCTGTTCATGGACTCCGCTGAGCTTCCTTCCGAGGAGGAGCAGTTCAACGCCTACCGTAAGGTCGCCAGTGCGCTTAAGGGCGCTCCGGTCATCATCCGCACGCTTGATGTGGGCGGCGACAAGGAGATTCCGTATCTGCACATGGTCAAGGAAGATAACCCCTTCATGGGCTTCCGCGCCGTGCGTTACTGCCTGGCCAATCCCGACCAGTACAAGGTTCAGCTCCGTGCTCTGCTGCGCGCCAGCGCCTTCGGTGACGTCAAGATCATGATCCCGCTCGTCACCTGCGTCGAGGAGGTCTTGGCTGTCAAGGAGCTCGTCGAGCAGTGCAAGGCCGAGCTGACCGAAGAGGGTCGCAAGTTCAACGAGAACATCGAGGTCGGCATCATGGTCGAGACGCCCGCCGCTTCGCTGCTCGCAGACCGTCTTGCCGAGGTCGCCGACTTCTTCTCCATCGGCACCAACGACCTGATCGGCTACACCATGTGCGCCGACCGTGGTAACGACACCATCTCCAACCTGTACCAGGTTTACTATCCCGCCGTGCTCCGCTCGCTCAAGAACATCATCGAGAGCGGCGTGAAGGCCGGCATCATGGTCGGTATGTGCGGCGAGGCCGCTGCCGATCCGCTGCTCGAGCCGCTGCTGATCAGCTGGGGCCTGGAGGAGTTCTCGATGAGCGCTCCGTCGATCCTGCGCGCCCGCAAGACCATCAGCCAGTGGACCAAGGCCGAGTGCGACGATCTCGCCGAGAAGGCACTCGCCTGCAACACCGCCGCCGAGGTCAAGGCACTGCTCGAGTCCGCAGCTCGCTAATTTGGTATCAGAGGTAACCGCGTGGTTGGAATGGGCCGGCCACGCGGCCCTCACATATACAGGGGGTACTGTAAATGTTCTACACGCTAACCGCTAACCCGGCTGTCGACATGACGGTTTCGAGCTCTCCGCTCGAGCCCGACGAGAACGTCCGCACCGGCTCGGCCAGCTACACGGCTAACGGCAAGGGCCTCGACGTGTCCTTCGCCTTTAAGAAGATGGGTGTCGACACCGTCGCGCTCGGCTTCTTCGCCGGCTTCACGGGCAAGTTCATCGTCGAGGAGGTCATGAACCTGGGTTGCCTCTGCCGCCCGGTCTGGACCGACGGTATCACGCGCATTAACACCTACGTCAACGATGGCCAGCATGAGTACGGCATCCTGAACCCGGGTGCTCCGATCACGCCGCAGCACCAGGAGGAGCTCTACAACATCCTGGACACCGCGGGCGATCTCGAGTGCCTGATCGTTTCCGGCTCCGTGCCTCCCAAAGCTACGCCTGACTTCCTGGCTAAGGTCATGGAGCATGCTCAGGCTCGTGGTGCCGACGTCGTCCTGGACCTGTCCTCCGACAAGCTCAAGGAGCTCGCTCACAAGAAGCCGCTGCTCATCAAGCCGAACCATCACGAGATGAAGGCCATCTTCGGCGTGCCGGTCGACACCGACGACGAGGTCCGCGTTGCCATGAAGATGGCTCACGACGCTGGCGTTCAGAACGTGCTGCTCACCCGTGGTAGCCGCGGCGACGCTTACTTCTCCAACGGCGAGGATATTTGGTACGCCAAGCGTGAGTTCAACATCAAGCTGGTTTCTTCCGTCTGCGCCGGCGACTGCACCCTCGCTGCTTTCCTGCACAAGTGGTACAGGGATCGCGACAACGTCGAGGAGGCCATGAAGCTCGCTATGGCCACCGGCGCCAACGTTGCCGAGTCCGTCGGCATCGGCGACTTCGGTCACGTCGACGAGTACAGCAAGCGCGTTGCTGTCCGCAAGCTCGATCGTCAGTAATCGAAACGCGACATATTCGTGCGCATGCGGCGCTCCGGTTTCGGCTGGGGCGCCTTTTTTGTTCCGTCATTGGAGAGAGATGTTCTGCCGTACTTCATCGCTTCCACACCGTTCACCGAGTTGTCCTAGCCTTTTACCGATGGGTGGAATATACTTTCATCAACACGTTACTTCGTGAAAGGAACATTCATGATTTACACGCTCACTGCAAATCCCGCCATTGACTACAACATCGCCTGCGACGGCCTTGCTGCCAACACCGTCACGCGTACCCGTAACGCCGTCTACACGCCCAACGGTAAGGGTCTCAACGTCTCGTTCACCCTCGATCACTACGGTGTCGACACCACGATCCTGGGCTTTTTCGCCGGCTTCTCGGGCGAGTTTATCGTTAAGGGCGCCGAGGCCCTGGGCGTGCCCGTCAAGCCCGTGTGGACCGACGGCATCACGCGCGTCAACGTGTTCCTCAATGCCGGACCCGACACCGAGTACAACATGGTCAATGCCGGTGCCGCCATCAACGAGGCCAACGAGCAGGAGATGTTTGAGCTCATCGATTCGCTCGATGACATGACCTGCCTGGTCATCAGCGGCTCGCTGCCTCCCAACACTTCCGAGGGCTTCTTGGCCGAGGTCCTGCGCCGCGTCAAGGCCAAGGGGGCCGAGTTCGTCCTCGACATCTCGAGCCATCAGCTGGCGGATCTCATTGCCATGGAGCCGCTGCTGATCAAGCCCAATGACGACGAGCTGCTCGACATCTTTGGCATTAAGGTGAGCGGTGGCGACGATGAGTCCGTCAAGGGCGCTATGGCCGAGCTGCACGCTAAGGGCGCCAAGAACGTGCTGCTGACCCTCGGTGGCGCCGGTGCGTACTTCTCCAACGGCGAGCACATCTGGTTTGCCAATCGCACCTTCGACGTCAAGCTGCTGTCGACGGTGTGCGCCGGCGATTCCTCGCTCGCCGCCTTCCTGTCCGTATGGCACGACGCTCCCGAGCGAGTCGAGGATGCCCTCCGTCTGTCGATGGCCACCGGCGCCAACGTGGTCGAGTGCCCGGGCCTGGGCGACTTTGCCAAGGTGGACGAATACAAGAAGAACATCGAAGTTCGTCAGGTCTGCTAGCCGCATCGAAAAATCGCTGCCGAACACCCGCTTTGGATCTCCGAGACGGGTGTTTTTTGTGCACTGAACGCATATGGCGTCTGCTGTCTCGTTTTATGGAATTGACGACGCGATTGCGTGTGCGCGCTTTCTCGTTTCTTGTTAGACTTCTTGAGAACCATCGATTAACGCTCACAAGTGCAGGAGGCCATAGGCATGTGCAATGTTTCGCTCAACGGTACTCAACCGTCCGATGCGTCCCTGTGCGTCCTGCGCGCGCTTGAGGCGGCTGGTCTTGAGGCTTGGTACGTGGGCGGTTGGGTGCGCGACGCCCTGATGGGGTGCCCCAGCCACGATGTTGATATGTGCTGTAGCGGCCTGTGGCAGGAGTCCAAAGCGGCGCTCGAGGCCGCCGGCATCGCGGTTGTGGAGTCGGGCATTAAATTTGGCGGAATCACGGCTATTTCCGATGGCGAGCGTATCGAGGTCACCACATACCGTCTGGATGGCTTTTACACCGATGGTCGCCATCCCCAGAGTGTGGAGCGTGCCGCCTCGCTCGAGGACGATCTGGCGCGCCGCGACTTTACCGTCAACGCTATGGCCTGGCATCCCGAGCGCGGGCTTGTCGACCGCTACGACGGCCAGGGTGACTTGGAGCGCAAGCTGATTCGCGCTGTCGGCGATCCCAAGCGTCGCTTTAACGAGGACGCCCTGCGCATGTTGCGTGCGGTGCGCTTTGCCTGCCGCCTGGACTTTATGATTGAGCCCGAGACTAAGCGCGCGCTTGCCGAGTGCGCGCCGCTGCTCGACGCCGTGGCGCGCGAGCGTGTGGGTATTGAGCTCGAGGACATTCTTTCGACCGGTCATGGGGGAGACGCGATGCTGCGCTACCCCGAGCTCATCTGTGCCTCTGTGCCTGAGCTGGCAGCGGGTCGCGGCTTTGATCAGCGAAGTGTCTATCATGCGTTTAACGTTTACGAGCATATCGCCCGTGTGCTTACGGTGGCGGGGGAGCTCGCGCTGTGTGACGGCGTCGCGCCCTCGTCGAGCCTTATGTGGGCGGCGTTTTTGCACGATGTGTCCAAGCCCGAGTGCTTCACGGTCGATCATGCTGGCAGCGGACACTTCTACGGTCATCCCGAACTCGGCGCCAAGAAAGCGCGCGTCATTATGGATCGTCTGGCCCTCTCGCACGACCTGGTGCGCGACGTGTGCCTGCTCATCAAATATCACGACAAGCCGCTGCGCCCCGAGCGCTCCTGCCTGCTCAATATGATGCGCGCGCTTTCGGGTGAGGGCGTCGACACCGCCCGCCTGATTGACGAGCTCATGGACCTCAAGCGTGCCGATACGCTTGGCAAGGCCCCGTCGTGCTTCTATTACGTTGAGACGATTGAGGAGATGCGCGCGATGGTGCACGAGCTGCTGAAGGCGGGGGAGCCCTATACGATCAAGATGCTCGCCATCAATGGCGGCGACCTGATCCGTGCCGGAGTCAAGCCCGGGCCGGAACTGGGGCAGCTACTCAACTCCGCCCTCGACGCCGTGATCGAAGACAACATCCCCAACGAGCGCGAAGCTCTTTTGGTCCATTTCAACTTGAATTAGCTACCCAGTTTACCTGTGTGTTCCATAACCTGCCGACAATTTTTCGGCAATTTGGAATTACTTCTTGCGCTGATGTTTTTTGTCCCGTAATATATTTCCTCGCAGCACGGCAGTGCAGATGTCATGTGGCCCGTTCGTCTAGCGGTTTAGGACGCCGCCCTCTCAAGGCGGAGATCACCAGTTCGAATCTGGTACGGGCTACCACGCATCTGATACCCGGACTTCCCATGGAAGGCCGGGTTTTTTATTTTCAAACAACCGTCTGCAATTCCCGTTTGAACCAGAGCTTTGCGTTCTGCCTATGGCCCTTACGGGTACAATATCCAAGATATTTTGACTGTTAGAAGGAGTCTCATGACGGAGTCCTCTCAGCATACGTCTAAGCCCCAGGTCGAGGTTGAGGCCTCGGGCGGAGATGACAATAAGAGCGCACGGCGCGGCGCCATCTTTATCGGCGTCGTGCTGGTGGGTTATATCGTCTATCTGGTGGTAACCGGGCAGATGGGGCAGTTCTGGGCCGCTATGTCGAGCGTCCAGGCGCCATGGCTCGTTGTCGCGTGCCTCTGCATGTTCATGTATCTGTTCTTTGGCATTGTGGCCTATGCGATCGCCGTCTGGCTCGACCCATATTCGCCCGTCGGCATCCGCGACCTGATCTCGGTCGAGGCGAGTGGTATCTTCTTTGGCAACCTGACGCCTATGATGATGGGCTCGACTCCCGCCCAGATCTACCGCCTGACCAAGGCGGGCCAAAATGTCGGCGAGGCTGGCGCCACGCAGTTCACGCGCTTTATCGTGTACCAGTTTGGCCTCGTTGCCTGGGGCGCTATCCTACTGCTTGCTCGCATGCCTTTTTTTGCCGAGCGCTATGGCGACATGACGCTGCTGTGCGTCTTTAGTTTTGGTGGACACTGCTGCATCTTGCTTGGCATCTTCGCCGTCGCGCTCATGCCTAAGACCGTCACGCGCGTCGCCCATTGCATCATCAATTGGCTCGAGCGCATTGGTGTCTCGGCCACTAAGATCGAGGGTTGGCGCACGTTTGTCGATGGCGAGATCTACTCCTTCTCCGAGAAGTTCAAGCTTTCGGCCGGACATTTTTCTTCCATGCTGCTCACCGTGTTTATCACCATGCTGCAGCTCGCGTTTTTCTATCTGGTTCCGTATTTCCTGATGCTTGCCTTTGGCCACCACGAGGTCGACTTTTTCTCGGTCATGGCCGCGAGCGCCTTTGTCCAGCTGTTAAGCTCTGCGGTTCCCTTGCCCGGTGGAACTGGTGGCGCTGAGGGCGGCTTTGCATTGTTCTTGGGTCATTTCTTCGGTTCGGCTTCGACCGCCGGCTATCTGCTGTGGCGTCTCATTACGTTTATTGCGCCTACCATTTTGGCTGCGCCCCTGCTGGGACTTAAGAGCGCCCACAACGAGAGCATCCATGCGCGCTGGGATCGCGTGATGCGCAAGCTCGGCCGCACGCCTCAGACGCCCTCTGCGCCCACTAAGCCGCACCCCACGAATGCTGTTACCGTTGATCCCAAGAAGCACGCTCAGAAGGCTTCTGGGACCGCAAAGCCGGCTCATAAGGCCTATGTGCGTCAGACAGGAGACGGTATTCGCGTATCTCCGTCGGCACTCAATAAGAAGAAGCACCCTAAGTCGCAGTAGGGCAGTCGTGCGTTCTTCATGATGCGGGGCATATTTGTGCTGTATGGGGGATAATCCTCTTACGTAGATTATCTCTCATCTGTTGATGAATGCTCGCATATCGAAGGGACACGCCCATGGCAACCAGCAAACCGCGTCTTGATCGTCGCATCGTTCGCAGCCGTAATGCCATCCTTTCGGCTTTCGAGCGCCTGCTCATGGAAAAGCCGCTGGCAGACATTACGGTGAGTGCCATCGCGCGCGAGGCCAATGTCGACCGCAAGACCTTTTACGTTCACTTTGGTACGGTTGACGGCCTGCTCGATGCCATTGCCGTCGATGTGGTGGAGATGATTGTCGACTCGGTCGAGAAAACGCTTGCTTCTATGGACGGTGACACCAGCGAGCGCGCTCTTGGCGCGGCGGCGACCTTCTTTAAAACCGTTAATGAGGCACTGTGCAACAACTTAGTGCTCAATCGTCAGCTGATCGAGAATATTCCGCTCGATGATTTCATGGCTCGTCTTCGTGCGCCGCTCGAACATGAGATTGCCGAGCGCGATCTGCTGCCCCAAGGTCTCAAGGACGAGATGTTCGACTACTATCTGGCGTTTTTGCTGTCGGGTATTATCGGTATCTATCGCACGTGGGCGCTGTCTGACGGCTCGGTTCCTATCGAGCGCGTCTCTGAGGTCGCCAACGATCTGACTCTCAATGGTCTGTCGAGTCTGGAATCTCGCTTGGATTAGGCCTAGTTGGGCTCGTCGGCGTGGAAATTCCTGTTCCTGAGGTTCTCCGGCGCCTTGGAGACCTTGCCGGCGTAGGAGCTGTAGCCTGAGGATCCTTAAAAGAAAGTCCAGTTTATCCTTCCCACTCCAATTTTGAAATCCTCCGATGCGCCTTCGCACGCTCGCATGACCTCGATACCATGCGAGCGTGCAAACTCGACGAGCTCTGCGTTGCGGGCGTTTATGGTGCCGAAGGCGGCGGGGCACACGATAAGGCGCGCGCAGTGGACGAGGAGCTCTTTGGCGCGGGCTATGGTTTTATCCCCGATCGGCTCGAAGGCGCGCTCGGCCACGCATTCCGTCGCCAGGTCGCGCGCGAGCTCGCAGTCGATGTCCCCTTCGTGCAGAACGCCCGCGTAGAACGCCTTGCCCTGCCGGATGAGCTGGCGAAACACAGCCGACCCCGTACCTGCGCCGGCGATGACGAACGCGTGCGCATCGCCGTGTGGGCGCCCAATTTCCACGCTGCCGAAGCGCTCGTTGAAGGTGCCATGTTGAAGGCCGTAGAGCTCGCCAATCGTCTCGCGCGTGAATATGTCCTCGGGTGCGCCGGCGCGGAAGACCCGGCCGTCCTTCACGCAAATCACCTTGTCGGCGCTTTTCTGCGCGAGCTCGAGTTCGTGGATGGACATGATGACAGCCACATTCCGCGATTTCGAAAGGTGGCGAAGTATTCGCAGCAGGTCGATCTGGTAGCGGATATCGAGATACGACGTGGGCTCGTCGAGCACGAGCACACGCGGATCCTGCGCGATGGCGCGTGCGAGCATGACGCGCTGGCGTTGCCCGTCGCTTATCTGCATGAAGTCGCGCTCGGCGAGCTCTTCCACATGTGCGGTTTTCATGGCCTCGTCGACCCGACTATGGTCGTCAGGCGAGAGTGTTCCCATTCGCCCGGTGTAGGGATGCCTTCCCGCCTCTACGATATCGCGGCAGGTGAGGAGTTCGGTCCGGGGGCGATCTGTCAGCATAACGGCAAGGTTCCTTGCGAACTCCGCCGTCTTCCATCGGGAAATCTCCCGCCCGTCGAGCTCGACCGCGCCGGCAAGCGGTGCCAGATGGCGTGTGATGGTTTTCAAGATGGTCGACTTGCCCGAGCCGTTCGGCCCGATGAGCGCCACGACGTCGCCCGCGCGAACCTCCAGATCGACGCCTTCGACTACGACCTTCTTGTCGTAGCCCGCCGACAGGTCGCTTATGCGGAAAAGCGGTGCTCCGTCAGCCTGCGTTTCGACCGGGGTTTCGAGGTTCGACTCCCCTCCGAGCGTTTTGGGCTGCGGCACGAATTTCCCCATCTACCTCACCCGCTTCTTCAACATGAGCGCGATAACCACCGGCGCGCCGAAGATGGCGGTGACGGCGCTGATGGAAAGCTCGACGGGGGAGAACAGCGTGCGCGCGATCAAATCGCAGCCCGCGCAGAAGATGGCGCCTCCCAAGAAGCACGCAGGAATCACGCGGATGGGCTTCGACGACTTCAGCGCCGACTTGACGAGATGCGGAACCGCGATGCCTACGAACGACACCGGACCAGCGAACGCGGTCACGCAGGCGGAGAGCATGCTCGCTAGAAGGACGAGCACCACGCGGAAGCGTGCGACGTTCACGCCGACGCTTTTTGCGTAGGCTTCTCCCAGCTGGAAGGCGGAAAGGGGCTTCGATATCGCGAATACGCATGCGCTCACGGTGATCACCACGACCGCGATGACCACGACGTCGTCCCAACTCGAACCCGAGAAACTACCCAAAGACCAGTTGTGCAGGTTCACGATGGACTGGTCGTCGGCGAAGGCGATGAGGAAGTTCGTCGCCGCCGAGCAGATGTATCCCACCATGACGCCCGCCACGATGAGCATGGCCATGGAACTTATGCGCCGTGCGATGAGGAGCACGAAGCCGATGGTGATGAGCGAGCCCAGAAACGCTGCGGCCACCATGGCCGGCGAGGACATGGCCTGGTTCGCGCCCAGAAGTACGATCATCGTAAGCGCGACGACGAACTTTGCGCCCGAGGAGACGCCCAAGATGAACGGGTCGGCGATGGGGTTGTTGAAAAACGTCTGCAGCAGG
Source organism: uncultured Collinsella sp. (assembly GCA_902493835.1). Lineage (GTDB taxonomy): Bacteria > Actinomycetota > Coriobacteriia > Coriobacteriales > Coriobacteriaceae > Collinsella. The sequence continues at coordinate 12,799 of CABURG010000035.1, forward strand.
AACCCGGAGAGCGAAAGTGCCCCGCCGAGAAGCACGGCTGAAAGCACGCGCGGCAGGCGAATCTCCCAGATGACCTGGCTTTCCATGGAATTGGCCGCGCCGCCCGAAAGGATGCCGGGGATGTGGTCTGCGGGCACGAGCACGCTCCCGATGCACAGGTTGGCCCCGACGAGCACGATGAGGGCAACAGCGAGCAGCGCCGTCACGACGCGACACCGCGCGGCGCGCCCCGATTCGTCGTATGCCATGGAAAGTCGGCTTCTCATGGTGCTAGCCGAGCTTCCTCAGATAATGGAAGTCGCTCGCGTCATCGCCGGTGAACGCCCCGTGCAGCTCGTCGATAATGTCGGCGGTGGAAGTCATCTGCTGGTACATGTCGGCGCTTGTGACCCAGACGTTTCCGTTCTTGACGGCTTTGAACTGCGACAATAGCGCGTTTTTGCCTACGAAGTCGTTCAAGGTGGCAACCGATTCGTCGATGGTGCCGTTGTAGACAATGATGTCGGCATCCTTCGCCGTCGCGTAGAAGCGCTCCATTTCGAGCGTTACTGACGAACCTGACGTCGACGCCGTCTGCGCGTCGTCGAGCGCGTAGCTGCCGCCTGCAAGCTCGATCATCTGCGCCACGTAGTCGCCCGCCCGCCGCGTGACGGCGGCCCCGTTCGAGTTAATGTAGAAATACGCCACGGTTTTACCTGACGACGCGAGCCCCGACGTTTGCTCGACGCGGGTCTTCTGCTCGTTGAACAGGTGCGCGGCCTCGTCTTCCTTGTCGAACAGGACGCCGAAAAGCTTAATCCACTCGACGCGCCCGAGTGCTTCGGGCTCGCTCGACGACTGTTCGGTGAGCACGACGAGCCCGAGCTTCTGCAGCTTTTCCTTCACATCGGGCGTGTGGTTGATCATGGTGTTCTCGATGGCGAGCGTGCAGCCCGAGGCCGTTATACGCTCGTAGTCGGGCGCGCTGTACTTGC
>CABURG010000036.1 GCA_902493835.1 uncultured Collinsella sp.
CAGGAGGAAACTCGGCCCCTCCCGCCCCGACGCACTGTGTCTAGACGGATTGCACCCCCCCTGTTTTTAGAGATAAATACCATTTAGCGATGATATTCAACCGTTCAAGATATTATGTAATGGCATATTACGTCATATGACGTAATATGCCATTAGCAGTCAAGGATGATTGTCTGTGTTCAAGTCGAGAAAGGGGCAAAATGATTAAACTGTGTCGCGTCGATAGCCGGTTAGTGCATGGGCAGACCGTGTTCTCTTGGTATCCAACGCTTGAAGCAAACGCTATTCTTGTGGTTTCAGATGAGTACGCCGCAAGCAAAGAGCGAATTCAAGCGCTGCGAATTGCAAAACCCGCTGATGCCAAATTGGTTGTCAAAAGTGTAGAAGATTCCATCGTGGCCCTTAACGGAAGCGCGGTGGATAAATACGAGCTAATTGTTGTTGCGGGAAATGTACATGACGCCTGTGAAGTTGCGCGTGCGTGTCCAAAAATAACGTCTGTGAATTTAGGCGGCGCTCGACCGTTGGGGGATAGCGTAAAGGAGCTTGGCCCTGCTGTGCGCCTTTCCCAATCCGATATTAATGAAATTAAGAAAGCCATGGCTGATGGAATCGAGTTCGAGGTAAGGCAGGTTGCTAGCGAGAAAAAACGCATCGTAACAAGTTTTGATTTGTAGGAAGAGGGAGAAATATGCTGCTTCAGGCTTTTCTGGTTGGTCTTGCCGCTGCGATAGGTCAATCGGATTATTTACTCGGTACTGCGATGGTCGAGCGGCCGATTGTCCTCGGAGCGATTGTCGGTATTTTTTTGGGTGATATTCCGACTGGCGTTATTGTTGGTTTCCAGCTCGAACTCGCGTTCATGGGGGTCTGGCAGGTTGGTGCTGCCGTGCCGCCCAACGTAATTGTTGGTTCAGTTTTGGGAACAGCCTTTGCGATTACTATGGGTGCGGGTCCCGAGACCGCTCTGACTATTGCTATGCCCACTGCGGTGCTTGCCGGCATGTTTGACAGCCTTATGTATAGCGTTGTTACGCCTCCTATGGCTGTCTGGGCTGATCGTGGTGCCGAAAAAGACGACCCCAAAACGATTGCAGCCGCTATGTGGACCAATGGAATTCTCTACATCATTGCGCTTGGCTTGATTTGCGGCGTGGCTTTTTACGTTGGAAATGATGCTGTTCAGGCACTGATTGACGCCATTCCTGATTGGCTTACGAATGGGCTTACGATCGCAACGGGTATTCTGCCCGCGCTTGGATTTGCGCAGCTTATGTCAATCCTGTCCACCAAGGAGCTGAGCTTCCTATTCTTTGGAGGCTTCTTGCTGAGTGCCTATCTAAACATTCCGACGATCGGTATCGTGGCGTTTTCGCTGATCCTGATTGGGATTCTCAATATGGCTCACATTTTTATGCCTGCCAGTGCGGCGGTCGCTAAGGAGGTTGACGATGACAACGAATTCTAATGATGTTCTTGAGCTCTCGCCGGAGTCAAATAAATCGACCGATAAGAGAATAACCAAGAAAGACTTAAAGGCGTTATTTTGGCGTAGCTTTCCACTCAACATCATGTGGAGCTTTGACCGACAAATGAACGTTGGTTTCTGCTACGACATGATTCCGGTAATCAAGCGGTTATACGATAAGCCTGGAGACCGGATTGAGGCATATAAGCGTCATCTTGAGTTCTACAATATTCAAGTTACGTTTAATCCTCTGGTCGCCGGCATTGTGGCCTCCATGGAGGAGGAGAACGCCAACAATCAGGACTTTGACACCGCCTCAATTAACGCCATGAAAGCATCGCTTATGGCTCCGCTTTCCGGTATTGGAGATTCACTGATTGCCAGTACGCTTCGCATGATTGCGACGGGCGTTGTGACAGGACTTTGCCTTTCGGGCAGTCTGCTCGGCCCAATCCTGTTCCTGCTTCTTTATAATGTCCCAACGATCCTGATCCGCTGGTTTGGGCTTCAGTATGGTTATTCGCTTGGCAGTGGCATGATTTCGAAGCTGAACGATTCTGATGTAATGCACAAAGGTACGTCCGGCCTGGCGATTGTGGGACTAATGGTAGTTGGTGGAATGGTGGCGACCACCGTTGCAGTTACCACTCCGCTCGCTCTTAACTTCGGCGACACCGCGTTTAAGTTGCAGGAAACGCTCGATGGGATATTCCCGGCTCTTTTGCCGCTCTGCGCGTTCGGGATCATGTGTCTTTGCAATAAGAAACAGGTCAAAACTATTTGGCAGATTGTGGGCATTCTCGCTGCGGGTATTGTGCTCGGCGTCCTGGGGATTTTGGGCTAGAGAAGGCGTCCATCTTTTGAGATGCTGAACTCGAAGGACGATGCGTCTGCTCGCCAAACGGTTTTTGAATAGTGGAGCGGTATTTCATCGCAGGCATATGTGACGTGCTCGACAACGCTCACGGGGGCTCCAACGATATAACCGAGAAGGTTTGCTTCTTGGAGCCCCGCTATTCCTGCGGTGATTTTGAGCTTCTCAATACCGGTTGCGATGCTGTAATGGTTGGCGATCAGGTCGAAAAGACTGGCATTGTCTGTGAGAAGCTCCAGTAGTCCGGGTAGAGTGCCCTGCGTTGCATAAACGGTGTCGATGGCGCAGGGGGCATTTTCGATATAAACCAAGCGCGCAACTCGTTGCACTACGGTTCCGTTGTCAATTTTGAGCTCCCGTGCAATGTGGGCATCAGCCTTGATCAAGCCTGTTTCCAAGATGGACTTGGTTGTTTTATCGCCGTATTGAGGGTCGGAGCTCAAATTGAAAATGGTGCTTGTTCCTCGTTTCAGAGTGAGCTTCGATGGGTTTACGAATGTTCCCTTGCCTCGCAGGCGGTAGAGCAAGTTTTGGTCAATGAGATTCTGTACGGCGCGTCTTACGGTGATCCTGCTTACTTTGTATTGCTTGCAAAGCTCGGTTTCGGTGGGAATCTGACTGCCGCCGGGGAGTTCGCCAGAAACTATTTTCTTGAGGATATCGTTTTCAACGGTCTGATAGAGAAGCTCTGGCTGAGTGAGCTCGTCTTTTGCTGCAGGCATGGTGGACCCCTTGGTCTTCAGTTTCTTTAGTACATAGATATACGACAACTGAGGACATCATAAGCCGTTATCTCAAAAGTTATGGAAATATCGATTTGGCGTTATCGCCGAGAGGGGATTTAAGATGGGTAGACAATACGACGAGGCGTTGATTGGCGCCATCTCCGGTCGCTCGTTTATAACCGAGAAGAGGGGGCTCGAGGTTCAAATTCGTCCGGTTCCTGATGATGAAAGAGAGCATGTGCTTGACCCACGAATTCTCGAGGTATCTCGCAAGAAGATGCGGAATGTTAGCATGTCTCCGAGCTGGACGAGCCTTATTGGAATGCGTCATCGCCCGGATAAGCCGACATACCGCCTACTCGATGGTGAGGTTCAGCGCGATGAGATCCTCATGGAGGCGGCCGATCGCTATATAGATTTATTCGTCTGGACGCCACCAAATCATAAGGAGGCAAGTCCAGCGCTTGTTTACCTGCATGGCGGCGCGTTTATGGCGGGGAATGTTCTGCAATTTGAACATCAGCTCGAGTTCATCGCCGAAAAGTCTGGTGCAGTGGTGGTTTATCCTGAATACCGCTTGGCGCCGGAGACGGCATTTCCCGGGCAGATCGAGGATTGCGTTCTTGCTCTTGATTATGTGCGCAAGCATGCCGGGGATCTCGGAATCGATCCTCATAAAATAATGGTCGCCGGCGACTCCGCGGGAGGAAGCCTTACTAATGCGTGTGTTCAGCTCAGGGGTGCTGGAGCTGTAGCCCATGCCTTCGAAATCTATCCTGAAGTCGACCTTGCGGGCGAACAGGGCGAGGGATATGAGGATTTTCCTGCGATAGCCGATCAAGAGGACGTTGCGCGTTTTCGCATCGACCATCTTCGCGATTCGGACGGCCCGATGGTCGAACTTTGTGCACACGGAAAAATGTCTCCTCATGACCCGTTGATTTCTGCGCTAATGCTTGAGGACTGCACTGATTTTCCCCCGGTGACTATCGTGACATCCGAATACGATCCGCTTCGTATCCCCGATGAAAAATGGGCTACAAAATTACGGTCTTCAGGAATCGATGTCGAGGTCATCGAATATGCCGGATGTGACCATGGTTTCTTCGATCATTTTGGCGTGTACCCGCAATCGGAAGACGTGTGTTTGTTGATGGCCGAGAAGCTTAAAGAAATGGCTGCACAATAACGTCTCTCGGCGATAAGGGACTGAAGTCGCCTGTGTTTCTGCATTCGTGGTTCTCAGTCTGATTATAAAAATGAGGCTTGCTCCTTGCCCGAGTGGGTGGGGAGCAGTTTGTTTTTTGTAGCGATGCGAGGCGAGTGCCGCGCACTTTAGATCGCCATTTTGATTCGCTGTATACCACTTGACGTAATAAAAGAGGCAAGGGCGGTGCGAGGGCCGACAGTCATTCTAAGCTCGGATTCGCATCCTAAAAGGTTGTTTCGGTTGCGCGGCACAATATAGCAAAAAAAGAATGATAAAATGAATTCGAAAAAGAATTCTTTTTTAGGAGGTATGTATGCCTGCTTTGCAGATGCTCGACAACCTTGTTCCAATTAGCGATTTCAGCCACGGTAAGGGCTCGGCTGCATTTTCGAAGGTTGGGGACGACAATCCTGTTGTGGTTCTCAAACACAACAAGCCGGCGTTTGTGATTGTGACACCCGATGAATATAGGGAAGCGAAGCAAGCGGAGGAGGACCTCGCCTTGTTAACGTTGGCACTTAAGAGGGTGACTGCGGCAAGTGACGATGCGCTTGTTTCCCTGTCTGATGTTATGGAAGAGCTGGGTGTGAGCCAGGACGAACTCGATCAGATGGATGAGGTCGAGTTTGAATGAGTGGGTACGAAGTCGCTTTCTACCCGGATGCTCTCAAGGATATTAAGCGTCTGGACGGCTCCCAACGAAAGATCGTCCTTAAGGCTATAGAAAAAATCAGAACGAACCCATTGCCGCAGAACGAAGGTGGATTCGGCAAGCCTCTTGGAAACAAGGCAGGTACGGATTTGACTGGCTTTATGAAAATCAAGCTCAGGGGAAGTGGCATTCGAATCGTGTACCGCCTCATCAGAATTAAAGAAAAGATGGCCATCGTAGTGGTAGGCGCTCGCGAAGACATGGAAGTCTACCGAACTGCTCAGAGACGAGAACTCGATTTCGAGAAATGGGCGGAAGAGAATATCTAGCTTTAACGATGAACGACGAGTGAGCGTTGGTGGGGCCCTGACGAATTAGATTCGTCAGGGTTTTTCGCTGAACCAATTGCCTTCAGTCTCCGTTGACCTTTCCTTCCAATTCATCAGCCAACGTACGTCATGGCAATTCCCGGTAGGTCGCAGGGCGCTTCGCGGGCGGGCCAGGCTTTATCTGAACGACTTTGCGAAGCAACCGGAGTGAAGATAAAGCCTGGCCCGCCCGCGAAGCGCCACAAAGACCGCAGGGACGGGAGCAGCTATACTACTCTCAGTAGTTAAGGGTCGCGGATCCGCCGCGTCACCGCTCTCAACAGGAGGTCTTTGTTTATGGCAGATCAAAAGCCGGTTGTCGGGATCATCATGGGTTCCAAGTCCGACCTGGGCGTTATGGAAGGTTGCACCGCCGAGCTCGAGGCGCTGGGCGTGCCCTATGAGCTTGTCATTGCGAGCGCACACCGCACGCCGGCGAAGGTCCACGAGTGGGCTTCGACTGCTGCCGACCGCGGCATCAAGGTGATTATTGCTGCTGCCGGCAAGGCTGCTCACCTGGGCGGTGTCGTGGCTGCGTTTACGCCGCTGCCGGTCATCGGCGTACCTATGAAGACGAGTGACCTGGGCGGCATGGATTCGCTGCTGTCGATGGTGCAGATGCCTTCGGGTGTGCCCGTGGCCTGCGTTGCCATCAACGGTGCCAAGAACGCCGCCATTTACGCCACGCAGATTCTGGGTGCATGCGACCCCGAGTACCGCAAGGTTATCGAGAAGATGAAGCAGGAGATGGCCGACGCCTAGGCGTTCCGCCGTCTCACCGCAGTATAAGGAGAGCCATGTCCGACTATCAGGGAAAACGATTCAAGGCTTCTCAGATTCCCGATCCGTCGAAGCCGGGTGCTGCCCATGCGGCACAGCAGGGTCGGACATCCTCTCCTCAGCAGCCGCGCGCGCCGCGTTCCGTAACGCCGACGTCCCATCGCCGCCAGGATACGCCGGCTGCGTATCGCCCTTCGTCATATGGCACGGCAAAGAAGCAGGCCCGGACGACGAGGCAGTCGAGCGGCGCGCCGTCCAGCTACACCGAGCCGCCGCGTAAGAAGCGCCGCTCCATCATTCCCATCTTGCTCATCATCGTGGGCATCGGTCTGATTGTCGCCGCCGCCGCTATCTTTATTAATGCTCAGATTGGCTATAAGCAGGCGAGCGATTCGTATCAGAAAATCGAGAAGCAATATGTAAGCGATAAGGACGCCAGCGGCGTGCCGATTATCGACTTTGATGCGCTTGCTCAGACAAATCCCGAGGTTGTGGGTTGGATTTACGCGCCCGGCACCAACATCAACTACCCCGTGGTGCAGACCAACAACAACTCCAAATACCTCAACACGCTGTTTGACGGTACATCTAACGCGTCCGGTGCCATTTTCTTGGATAGTGATGACACCGCGCCGGGAATGGTCGACCAGCAGACCACGATTTACGGCCACCATATGAACGACGGATCGATGTTCAATGTGATTTCGGACACCACCGACCAGGCGACGTTCGACAGCATTGAGTTTGTGTATTACATCACACGGGATGCTACGTATAAGCTGCGACCACTGGCGACCAAAGTTGTCGAGGACACGTATGCCAAGGCGCGCACGCCCAATTTTGAGGGCGATGACGGGCTCAAGAACTACCTGTCCGAGATGCTTGACGGTGCCTCTGCCGTGGCGAGCGATGCCACCGATCGTGCCGCTTCGGCAACTAAGGTCGTAACGCTTGTGACCTGTCGTTCGCTATCGCTGAGCAACACGCGTGCCGTCATGGTACTCACGCCGGTTGAGGAATAGATTATCCAGGGGTAGCTAAAACCCGTCCCAAATTGGCTACTCGCTGACAGTAGAGGGAGAAACGATGCTTGAAAATGGCAAATTGATGCCTTCGATTGATGCTTGGCTGCGCGAGGCCAAGGCCGATTCGTCGGCACCTGCGTGCGGTATGTATCTGACACATAATGGTGTGGTGCGCGCGACGCCCAAGTCCGAGGCACGCGGTGTCGAGACCGATGGCGTGGCGCCGGGCCACAAGGTGGGCGGCATGGTGTTCGGCTTCGATGCTCAGAAAGTGCAGGCTGCTATCGAGGCCACGCGCGCGATGCCGGGTATCGGCTATGTGCGCGTGTGGCTGGCAAGCGGCGAGCTTGCCGTAGGTGACGACATCATGCTCGTGCTCATTGGCGGGGACATTCGCCCGCATGTGGTCGATGCGCTGCAGGCGCTCGTTGGCACCATCAAGAACGAATGTGTGAGTGAGGTCGAGCGCGAGGCGTAGAGGCTTGCGTCGATAGAAGGCTCGTTTATAAAAATGCCCGTCGGTACGTGTGATACCGGCGGGCATTTTGCGTTTTGGGCGCGGTTGGCGCTACACGCGCGTCGCATCCTTGGGGCTCATGGTCATGCTCTGGAAGCGATTCTCCATAAAGTCATTATCGAAGTACTTGCCGTAGAACTGCGCAACGGGAATATCCGGTTCCGTGCCGTTGACGCGCTGATACCAATAATCGAGCGACTGCAGCGTCATAACGCCATCGACCAGCATAATGATGGTGAAGATGACGGTAGCCGAGTAGCGGCTCTTCCACGGAATCATGTTGATGAGCTTGAGCAGCCTCGGCAGCAGCAGCTTGATCCAGATGAGGCCACCCAGGCCCCACAGGCAGGCGAAGCCCGTGCAGGTACGTCCGCCGGTAAGGACGGCGAGCGGATCGGGCATGCCAAAGAGCTTCATATGCGAGTAGCTCCACGAGACCACGCCAAACGAGGTCTGCATAAACCAGCCCACGAACACCTCAAAGCTTGCGCCGAGCAGCGCGCTCACCAAAAAGATAATGATGGGGTTCTTTTTGTAGAAGCGGTTGAGCACCATGGTCATGAGTACGGCGCCAAATCCGTAGATGGGGCTGAAGGGGCCAAACAGCATGCCGGCGCGGTTCTGGTAGACGCCCGGGTCGTTGACCGTCATGTGCCAGATGTCCTCGGCGATCAGGCCGAGTATGCAGCAGACAAAGAATACCCAGAACAGGTTGAAGTAGTTGAGCTTAATGTAGCCTTCGCCGGTTTCATCGCGCCCGAGCATGCCCTCGGCGGCGGCGTCGCGATCGAGCATTTCCTGCAGGCGGCGCTGCAGCTCGCGCTCCTGGCGCAGCGTGGGGTCGACGGTGGCCGAAAGCGCGACGAGGATGCCGAGCTGGATGGCAGGGCGCAGCAAGAAGGGCCCGATGCCCTGGAGCATCACGTCAACCAAAAGCTCGACGACGGTAAACGCGATAAGGATATAGGACAGACGGGCAGCGTTGCGGCGCTGGTTTTTGATAAGGTCCAGGCCAAAGATAATCAGGATGACGGCGCTTGCCGCAGAGAGCATGATGCCGGCGACGATAAGGCCGACCGCGACGAGTGTGTTGTCGCCGAGCTTGGCGGCGGCGTTGCCATTGATGAGCGCGGTGATGACCTGCCACATAAAGGCGCCGACCGAGGGGAGCGTGCCCACGCCGGACAGGATGCACAGGACGGCGTACACCTTAATGATGAGGGGGATCTTCTTGACCTCCGTGGCGCTGGGGACGCTGGGGTCGAGTTCGTTTCGATCCATACATAACCTTTCTCGTTTTGCTATAGGTACAAGGATACGCCGCCGACCTGCCAAAAGACAGGACGAACGTCCCAATTGCAACAATGCAAGCCCTAACGGCGGGCGAGACACGTCGCAACGAAAGCATGCGGGATCGTCGGCCCCGAGGCGGCTGCCCAATAAAATGTTTGGCTGCAAAACGGATTATAAGCTCGGTGGGCTTTTAAAAAGCGCTGTTCATGCGCGGGAGTGCTTGTCTTGCCGTGCGTATAATAGGGCAGGTAACGCCAAATAACGAGGCTCTGAGGGGATGCCATGTCTCAAGAAACCATCCACGCGGCCGAGCGCGCCGCGGGACAGGTGAAGACCATGTCGACGTATGATCCGGACTCCGACCAGCTGCATGAGGAATGCGGCATCTTTGGTGTGTGGGCGCCCGATCGCGATGTGGCTCGACTGACGTACTTTGGTCTGCGCGCGCTGCAGCATCGCGGCCAGGAATCGGCGGGAATCGCCGTGGGCGACGGCGGCACGGTTATGGTTCGCAAAGACCTGGGACTGCTCGATCGCGTGTTCTCCAACGCCGACCTGTCGACGCTCTCCGGTCAGCTGGCCGTGGGCCACGTGCGCTATGGCACTGCCGGTGCCAAGAGCTGGGAAGCCTCGCAGCCGCATCTTTCTACCATCAACAGCGTCATTATCGCGCTTGCTCACAACGGCACTCTGGTCAACACCGACGAGCTGCGCCGCCAGCTGATCGAGCTGGGCGTGCCGTTCCTCTCCAATTCGGATTCCGAGGTCGCGACCAAGCTTATCGGCTACTTTACCCAGCGTACGGGCCACCTGCGCGAGGGCATTCGCAAGACCATGGAGCTCGTGCGCGGCGGCTACGCCATGACGCTCATCAACGAGCAGGCACTCTACGCATTCCGCGATCCGCACGGCATTCGCCCGCTCGTGCTGGGCAAGCTGGTGGACGAGGGCCTGGACCAGGCCGATGCCGCATCCGTTTCGCAGCTGCCGTCGCAGGACGGCGCCGCGACGGTCGACTCCGCCGTCCGTGTCACGCGCGCCGGCGGCTGGGTCGTTGCTTCCGAGACCTGCGCACTCGACATCGTGGGTGCCGAGTACGTCCGTGACGTCCGTCCCGGCGAGATTTTGCGCATCAGCGCCGAGGGTCTGGTATCCGAGCAGGGCGTGCCTGCAGCCGAAGAGCCCGCAAACTGCATCTTTGAGCAGGTCTACTTTGCCCGCCCCGACTCCATCATGAACGGCAAGAGCGTCTATGCCTGCCGTTACGACATGGGTCGCCAGCTGGCACACGAGGAGCCCGTCGAGGCCGATCTGGTCATCGGCGTGCCCGACTCCGGCCTGCCGCCCGCGGAGGGGTATTCGCACGAGAGCGGCATTCCCTTTGGCGAGGGCCTCATCAAGAATCGTTATGTGGGCCGTACGTTTATCGAGCCCACGCAGGAGTTGCGCGCCATGGGTGTGCGTATGAAACTCAACCCGCTGCGCGACAACATCGAGGGCAAGCGCCTGGTCGTCATCGACGACTCCATCGTGCGCGGCACCACCATGGTGCAGCTTGTCAAGATGCTGCGCAACGCTGGCGCCAAGGAGATTCATATCCGCATCAACTCGCCCGAGGTCATCTGGCCGTGCTTCTACGGTATCGATACCGACGTGCAGTCGCAGCTTATCAGCGCCAACAAGACGGTCGACGAGATTTGCGAGTATATCGGCGCCGATTCGCTGGCCTTCCTTTCGGTCGAGGGCCTGCTGAAGGTCATGCCCAAGGGCGGTTACTGCGATGCGTGCTTTACCGGCCGCTACCCCGTGGCGATTCCCGAGAGCTTTGGCCGCGACAAGTTTATGGAGGGCTTTAAGCCCCGCAACCTGGATAAGCCGCTGCACTTTGACGACGACGCCGTGGTCGAGAAATACGACGACCGCAGCTGGGAAGAGAAGCACGGCGAGGCCTAAAACCTGCCATGTAGGGACAGGTTTATTTTGGTAGGTTTTACCTGCTGTTTTGTTGATATGACGGCGCGTGCTGTTATGGCGCGCGCCGAAATGAACGCAACTATGAGCACCGTTTGGCGCCCGCGCGGCGGACGGTAGTGGGAGAGGAAGGCTCAGATGAGCGACAGCAAGCATGTGACGTATGAGGATGCCGGCGTCGATACCGCCGAGGGCGGCCGCGCCGTCGACGCTATTAAGCAAATGGTTAAGGACACCAACCGTCCCGAGGTCATCGGCGGTATCGGTGGCTTTGGTGGCTTATTCTCGGCCGCCGCGCTTAAGGATATGGAAGACCCGATTCTGATCAGCGGTACCGACGGCGTGGGCACCAAGCTCGTGCTCGCCCAGATCATGGACCGTCACGAGACGGTGGGCCAGGACCTGGTCGCCATGTGCGTCAACGACATTTTGGCTTCGGGCGCCGAGCCGCTGTTCTTCCTGGACTACGTTGCCATCGGCCACATTGAGGCCGAGCACATGGCAAAGATCATCAAGGGCGTGGCCGATGGCTGCAAGCTCGCGGGCTGCGCGCTCGTGGGCGGCGAGATGGCCGAGCACCCCGGCGTCATGGCTCCGGCCGACTACGACCTTGCCGGCTTTACCGTGGGCGTCGTCGACCGTCCCAAGATGCTCGATCCCGCAAACGTCCGCCCCGGCGACGTGATTCTGGGCCTGCCTTCCACCGGCGTGCACTCCAACGGTTACTCGCTCGTGCGCAAGGTCATTGGCGTCGACGGCATTAAGCCGGGCACGCCCGAGGCCGCCGCTAAGGCCGAGGAGCTGAGCCGTCCGCTCGAGGAGCTCGGCGGCGCATCGCTGGCAGACGCCCTGTTGGCCCCCACGCGCATCTATGTCAAGCCGATTCTTGAGTTGCTCCGCGGCGGCGCCAACGTGCACGCTATCGCCCACATCACTGGCGGCGGTATTACCGAGAACCTCAACCGCGCGCTCGCCGACGACGTCGACGCCGTGGTCACCCGCAACGGTGTCGAGATGGGCTGGGGCGTTCCGCCCGTCATCACCTACGTGTCGCGCCAGGCCGAGCTCGCGCCCAACGAGGCATGCAAGACCTTCAACATGGGCGTTGGCCTGTGCCTGATCGTCGCCCCCGAGGACGAGGCCGCGGTTACCGAGGCCCTGGTCGCGCTGGGCGAGAAGCCGTTCCGCGTGGGCGAGTGCGTCGAGGGTTCCGGTAAGGTCGTGTACTCCGATGAGCGCTAACGAGCAGATGGCTGCCGCCGAGGGCCTGGACTTTGTGCCCTATACCCGTCCGAGCGGCACCGATACGGCCGAGCCGCTTAAGATCGGTGTGCTCATCAGCGGTTCGGGTACCAACCTGCAAGCGCTGATCGATCTGATCGCCGCCGGCAAGCTCAACGCTTCGATTGAGCTTGTGGTGTCGAGCCGTCCCTCGGCTAAGGGTTTGCAGCGCGCTGAGCGTGCAGGTATCCAGACGCTTACGCTGTCCAAGGATGTCTACGCCGACCCCATCGCCGCCGACGAGATCATCGCGCACGAGCTTCTCGAGCGCGGCTGCGAGTATGTGGTCATGGCCGGCTACATGCGCATGGTGCACACGCCTCTGCTGGCGGCGTTTCCCAACCGCGTGGTCAATTTGCATCCGGCGCTGCTGCCGAGCTTTACCGGTGCGCATGCGATTGACGATGCCTTTGCGCGCGGCGTCAAGGTAACTGGCGTGACCGTGCATTTTGCCAACGAGATCTACGACAACGGTCCCATCATCGCCCAGCGTGCGCTGGCTGTCGAGGAAGGTTGGGATGTCGACACGCTCGAGGAGCACATCCACGCGATTGAGCACGTGCTGTATCCCGAGGTCGTGCAAATGCTCGCCGACGGCCGCGTCCACGTGCTGGAGAGCGGCAAGGTCGCAATTGACGCGCCTCGCGGCTAGCGGCGCACAGTACAATTTAGCCGAGTAGTCAGGGTGGTCATTGGCGCCAAGGCGCGCGTGGCCACCTTTTGTTTTGGGTAGTCATCGGGAACGGTCTTTAACGACTGGTCATTCAAGAACGTTGCAGGTGACTAGATGAGAGAGGTGAGCGCATGGCGGATAACGAAGCGCTGTTTACGCCTGAGCTGGTGTTTTTTGATTGGGAGTGTGCAACGCCGGATGAGGTGTTTGCGCGGCTCGAGGGCGAGCTTGCCCCGCGCGGCTACATTGCCGACGGTTGGCTCGACGCCGTTCTCACGCGCGAGGATGCCTATCCCACGGGCCTTGCCATGCCGGCGGCAAACATTGCCATTCCGCATACCGATCCGGGGTTTGTGGCCAAGCCCTATATCGCGGTGGTGAAGCCCGCCGCGCCCGTGACAATTAACGCTATGGCTGGCATGGGCGCTCCGGTGCCGGCGCAGATCGTCATCAATTTGGGTATTGCCGAGCCGGGCGGCCAGGTCGAGGCCCTGCAGGCGCTCATGAACATCTTTATGGACGCCGATGCCGCAGCCGACGTGCTCGGCCAGACCACGCCCCAGGGCATGGTCGACGCCATCCGCCGCCACTTCTAAGGTGGGGCTGAGCCGGCACTTGGGGACGTTCCTTTTCTGCCGGCACTTGGGGACTGTCCCTAACTGCCGGCAGAGACGATATGAGCAGGACATAAAAACATTGAGAGCCCCTGCTGCATGAAAGACCGCGGATTAGGCCGACAATGGTGAGTGTCTAATCCAACCGTGGCGGCCACGCCGCATTCATGGAAG
>CABURG010000037.1 GCA_902493835.1 uncultured Collinsella sp.
ATCCTCATTCAAATGGGCGCCCTGCCGCAGGTTACGTACTTTGAATCGCCTCGTCGCGATACCTTCGATAGCCTTGAGGCAGGCGTGGCGGACTTTTCCCGCATGCTTGAGCATGGCAACGAGGATAAGGTCGACCGTCTGCGCGACTACATCGCCCAACACATGATCGAGAACCCCCATGCCGGCGAGCCGGGCTCCAAGGGCGTGCCGCAGGGGCGCTATATGCTCGATCATGTCCGCAAGGTTCGTTGGGCATTTATTGCATGGGAGCCGGTCTCCGCGCCCAGCTCATAGCCTGTTCGCAGCCCGCACCGCCCACTCGCTCGGCATCCGCATTCTTTTTGAACTGGGCAAACGCGCTCCACACCGCGCCGTTCCTGCGCTATCGTGGGACAGCTCACGTAGATTAAGGCCCCGTCGCGGGGCGCCCCATACATAGAAAGCGAGAACCCATGGCACTGACAGGAGCACAGGTCAAGCAGCTTCGCAGCATGGCCCATCACCTCAACCCCGCCATCATCATCGGCAAGTCTGACGTCAACGAGGGCACCGTCGAGCAGACGGTCGCCTACCTGGAGAAGCACGAGCTCGTTAAGTGCTCCGTGCTCGATGGCTCCAGCCTTTCCGCCCGCGAAGCCGCCGAGGAGCTCGCCGAGCTTTGCCACGCCGAGGTCGTTCAGGTCATCGGCCGCAAGTTCTCGCTGTATCGCGAGTCCTCGCGCAAGGACATCGAGAAGATCAAGCTCGTCTAAGAGCCAATGATCCGGCGAGCCAACACATAGCAAGCTTACGGGTACCCAAGTACTTCGGGCGCCCGTTTTTTTATCGCTCGACCAGCACGCGATTGAGCCGCCCCTCCACCAAGCGCTCGTATAGACGCCGCGTCTCGGGCTCTGGCACGCCATTGACCTGCTCCCTCAGATGGTGCATATGCCCGCTGTACAGCTCGACGATATCGCGCCGCCGCCCCGCCGCACTGTAGACGCGCATGGCGCAGCGCACCATATCCTCACGCGCCGTTTCCTGCCGAAGCCCAGACTCTGCCAGCCAAATCGCCGACTGCAGATCGTTTTCTTCTAGAGCGGCATTTGCTCCCTTAATCATGCAATCGATGTACTTCGACTGCATAATGCGGCGCATACGCAAAAAGTAGGTGGGATTACAGCCATTGGGAACATACAACGGTCCGGCATAAAGCTGCTCAATCTTAAGGCACAGTTCAACTAAATGGGGCCCGCGCGCACCCGTGCGATTTCCCAAAACCTCGCGGCTTATCTGGTCAAACAGCCGTACATCGGTCTTGACGTAGTCGCCGTTGAGTCCGATGCATTCATTTTGGATGAGCACGCACGACTTGCCGTCTGGCGTCGGCCCCAAGGCCGACCGCAAGCGCGATATCGTCGAGTACAGGTTGTTGCGGGCGCTATTGAACTCGGCATGGGGCCACAGCTCCATGGCCAGCGTCTCACGATCGACGAGCGCATCCATGCCCAGCGCAAGCCGCTCGGCAAGTGTCGCCGCCTTCTTGCGGCGCCACATTTTGTCCGTGATGGGAAACCCGTCGCGCTCGGCGCGAAACGCACCAAACATGCGCATCTCGATATGGTCGATGGTATCAACGGCTTCAACCTCGCCGGCCTGGAACAGGCGCTCGCCCTCCCCTTCCAAATCGTCGCGCAGCGAGTACCGCGACAGCTCGCGCACGGGAAGCTTCTTGCGTATCCTGGCCGCCGGCTCGCCCAGACAATGCATGGCAAGGCGCGCAAAGAGCCGATACGATGGCTCTAGAATCCCCGTACGATTCATGGACATCCAGGCCGCAAGATCGCTATCTCGCCCCGCACAGGCCAAATGCAGCGCCACCATCCAGGCCTCCGCGCCACCAACCTGCGTCTGGCTTATATCGAGCAACTCCGCTTCCTCGCGCACCGAAACCATCGATGTGTTACGCAGATATGCCGCGCGCTCCAGCAGCAATGCGTTATCGCGCATGTACGCAATCGACTCCTCGGCAAGTTTGAGCACTTGGACCGCACGGAACTTTGCATTAACCGGCCGTCCCTCTGCCAGTGACTGCCAGCCTTCTAGCAACAGGCCAAACAGCTGAATCTGGTTGTCGCGCATGCGCACGGCAAAACGATCGAGCTCGTTGAACGCCGCATCGTCGGTTACCGGCAAGCCGGAAAGGAGCCGCCGTGCCGCCAACACCATGCGCACCCAGATAGCCATCGCCTTAAGCCCACGTACGTCGAGCGCCTCCCGCACCACCGTCATCTCGTCGTCGCGCTCGTCGGTTCCCGCAAACGACCCGTCAAAGAGCTCCACCAGCATGCTATCGGCCCGTATAACAATCCCCGCGATGTCGAGCTCGCAATCGTAGGCCTTGCTCGTTTTGAGCTGCTGTAGAACGCCGCCGTCATCTCCCCGTTCGGTCAGGCATCGCTTGATCTCGATATGCGCAGACAACATATCGAGTGCGGTATGGGACGTCTCGATTTCTGGCACGGCCAGGTTCGTAGGGAGCCCAAGCCCGTTGTCCCCATAGCAGACAGCCGTCAGTGTCTGGGCCACCCTCCATGAAACAGGGTCTATTTCGCAGGCCGCCCGTTCGCCCCCGCGCTCGATGACCGATGCCATATAGCGAGCGAGCTTTGTATTGGACACGCTGACCGCTGCCAGATATACGCCGAGCGCCTCGGCAGGCGTTGGCTCTGGTGCCGGATCGTCGGCATCGATCGTGCCCAGCGCCGCTCGGCAGATATCGGCCCCGTGCCCCGTCAGAGCCAGATCGACCCCATACTGCCCAGCAAGTTCAAGGACCGCTTCACGGTCCAAAAAGGCGTCCGCCAGGCCCATCGCCGCATCGCATCTACCCGCCTTAAGCAAAATCCGGGCCGCCCTCGGAACAAGTTCGGGGCGAACCTCGGCCACCAACTTACGCAAGCGCAAGCGTCCGTTATCCTCCGTGCCCAGACACGTAAAACTCCGCTCGGCGGGGTCCATGCCAAAGATCGGGTAGTCGCGTACAAAGTAGGACTGGTCGACCATCGACAGCCTCACCCCGCAAGCCTCGAGTTCTGCAATATTGCCCTCGCCCATCAAAACCATGAGACATGCCACGCAAAACAGTGCATTATTGTCGAGCGAAGCCAGATCGACAAGTGCCGCGCCATATACGTTGACAATCTCGTTTTCGAGCAGGCCGGCTACGTCGCCTTGGCCATACAGACCCGTCTGCAATGCCGAAACGAGCTCGGGCACGCCCTGCGTGAGCTGATAAAAGTCGAGCGATGTGCTGATCGAAAACGCCGACGCCCACGCCGAATACTCATAGGCATGCACCTTGAGCATCTGCGCATTGATCTTAACCGAATCGCCCAGCCCATGAATCAGCTGACGATTTGAAGGACGGCAGGAGATAAGGACCCCTACCCCCATAGCACGCAGGCCGCGAATCCTGTCGATGAGGTCTTCGGTATCGTGCTGATCGAGGTTTGGCACATTATCAATCGCGATAAGGGAGTGCGGTTTGTCTTTGAGTTCATCGGTAACCACCTCGAGCTGCATAAACACCTCGCGCCCAGTGGCGCGATCGGCCTCGATAATCCGCACGGGGCCTCGCGTCGGGTCGCATTTAACCTCATGGGTGTACTGCAGCAGCACCGAGGTCTTCCCAAACCCGTCGGGCGCATAAAGAACCACGATTCCGGCCTTTCGGCCCTTGGCGATAAGCTCATTCATCAAGCGTTCGCGTCGCACCATATAGCCTCCGCCCAGCGGCATCAGCTCGAGCTCGTCTATACTGCTCAAATCGTTTACCATGCCCGCTCCTCAACTCGACCGTATGGACACTGTAGCCGCAAGACCATACAAGCCGCGCTATGAATAGAGCGACCTTGTGTTTTAGGTTGTCTTTTGGTACGCAAGCGGCAAGTTTTTGTACAGCGAGGGCCGATTGTTATTAATCCCCCGACTAATCGGTCTTTAAGCAGGTAAATGAGCTTGTCAGCTTGTCCCATCTAAGCGGCAGTGTAACGCAGATGAACAAGGTCCAGCCATGTCATTCAACTCGCCTAGCACCCGCTACCGTCTACGACCTTCTAGTGGCATTTTTGCATAGAATCTGGTATAGAATGAATCAAGCTGTTGGACATCCGGCATTCGTCAAGCTTGCGCCAAGTTTTTGGTCAAGTGGGCAAAAAGGGATAGCAAAAAGGCCCCCGCAAAGCGGAGGCCTTAGGCAAGGCTATGTCGAGCTGCAGGATTCGCGCTACTCGCAGAGCGAAAGGGCGGCCTCGTCGGCAACGACAACGCAGTTGGTATGCAGCTGCAGGATCGAAGCCGGGCACTCGGGCGTAACCGGACCATAGCACATGTCATGCACGGCCTGAGCCTTGGCCTCGCCATTGGCGACGACCAGGATCATGCGGGCATACATGATGGTCTGGGTACCCATGGTGTAGGCCTGACGGGGAACATCGTCGATGCTGTCGAACAGGCGGCTGTTGGCCTGAATGGTGCTCTCGGTGAGGTCGACGCAGTGCGTACCCTTGGAGAAGTGGTCATCGGGCTCGTTGAAGCCGATGTGGCCGTTGTTGCCGATGCCGAGCAGCTGCAGATCCGGGTAACCGGCGGCGGCGACGATCTTGTCGTACTCAGAGCAGGCAGCGGCGGCGTCGGGGTTGGAACCGTCGGGCACATGCGTGTTGTTCAGGTCAATGTTGATGTGATCGAAGAAGTTCTCACGCATGAAGTAGTGATAGCTCTGGGGATCGTCATGCGAAAGGCCGCGATACTCATCCAGGTTGTAGGTGCTGACCTCGGCAAAGTCGACGTCGCCCTTCTTGTACCAAGCAGCGAGCTGCTTGTAGGCACCGATCGGGGTGGAGCCGGTGGCAAGGCCCAGCACGCAGTCGGGCTTGAGGATAACCTGCGCCGAGATAATATTGGCGGCCTTGCGGCTCATATCCTCGTAGTCTTTAGCTTTAATGATCTTCATTACGCGTCCTTTCTCGTACAAGAGAGGCAAGGCTCCCTTACAAGCACTTGCCCGCGGCCCGCGTCGGCCGCAACCAACGTGTGCGGCCACCAGGGCGAGGTCGCGTAATGTATGTGTCTCGTGTCTAGCCGCGTCGAGGCCCCTGCCCGTCCACGGTGACCCGAAGCTGTTTAGCCTCGGACGTTTCCCATCTTGCCACGGAGGGCGTCCTCTTTCAAGGGCGCCCTCCGTAAACGTGTTTGAATTGTAGGCTAATGGCCACGTGCACTTGCTAGCGCTCGCGAGCAACGATGAGCTGGTCCATCTCTTCGACATGCACGCCAACGGAGCCCTTGATACTCGAGAACTCAACGGAGTTGCACACCAAGATGGGAACCGTCACATCGTAGCCCTCGGCAGCAATTGCCTCGCGATCGAACTCAATGAGTACATCGCCCTTATGGACGATGTCACCCACTTGCGCATGCACGGTAAAGTGCTTGCCCTCGAGCTGAACAGTGTCCAAACCAACGTGGATGAGCACGTCCAAGCCATCGACCGTGTTAAGCGCAACAGCGTGTCCCGTGGGAAAAATGGCCTCGACCTTGGCATCAGCCGGTGCAATCACACGCGTTCCGGTGGGCCGAATCGCCACGCCCTGGCCCAAAAGGCCGGTGGCAAACGTCTGGTCGTTTACCTCGGAAAGCGGAATGACATCGCCCGAGATGGGAGCATCCAGCGTAAGGACTCGACCACGCATACCAAAAGACCTTAGGACTTTAGTGAACATGCTCCCCCTCGGACATACCAATCAATCAAAATAACCTTAATAGTTTACCACTTGGCAACGGTTTTTGACCATTAGGGAAGTTCGCGCTTGACAACCTCGACGATGTCGTCGACAACGCGCTGGGTCAGCTCGTGCGTCTCGGCCTCGGCCATCACGCGGACCAGCGGCTCGGTACCGCTCGGGCGCACCAGAATGCGGCCGCGGCCGTCAAGCTCCTTCTCGGCAGCAGCGACGGCGTCCCAAATGGGCTGGCAATCGTCCAAACCGGCCTTGTTGTCGGAATGCACGTTGACGAGTACCTGCGGGTACTTCTTCATGATGCCGGCAAGATCGGTGAGGGTACGACCAGTGCGCTTGAGCACGGCCAGCAGCTGCAGAGCCGTCACCAGGCCATCACCGGTGGTGTTGTGCTCCAGGAAGATGATGTGGCCGGACTGTTCGCCGCCGATGACGGCGCCGTCCGCGAGCATGCGCTCCAGAACGTAGCGGTCGCCCACGGCGGTCTGGACCATCTCGAAGCCCTGCTCCTTCATAGCGATGGAGAAGCCCAGGTTGCACATAACGGTCGAGACGATCTCGGAGTTGGCGAGCTTGCCGCGAGCGGCGAGGTCAGAACCGCAGATAGCCAGGATGTAGTCACCGTCGATCTCATTGCCCTCGCTGTCCACGAACAGTACGCGGTCGGCGTCGCCGTCGTGGGCAAGACCGATATCAGCATGGGTGCGCAGCACGAGCTCGCGCAGGGGCTCGAGGTGCGTAGAGCCGCACTCAACGTTAATGTCAGTGCCGCAGTAATCGGTGTTGATGGCATGGACCGTGGCACCCAGGCGCTGCAGCGCGGCGGGCGTAGTCTGGCAGGAAGCGCCATGGCCGCAGTCGACGGCAACGACCAGGCCGTCGAGCCTCAGGCCATCAAGCGTATCGATGGCGTGGTCGACATATGCCTTGCGGGCATCCTTCATCTTGATGATGTGGCCCACGCCGGCACCGGTCGGCAGCGTGTCGGCAGCCATGGCTTCCTCGGACATGACCCAGGCGCTGATCTCTTCCTCGACAGCATCGGGAAGCTTCATGCCCTTGCGGCTAAAGAACTTGATGCCGTTGAACTCCGGCGGATTATGCGAAGCAGAGATGACGATGCCGCCATCGAGCTCGTTCTGAACGGTGAGCAGTGCCACGGCAGGCGTGGGGATAACGCCGCAGCAATGCGGGCGGCCGCCCTCGGCCATAATGCCGGCGGTCAGAGCGCTCTCGAGCATGGTGCCCGAAAGGCGCGTATCACGGCCAATGCAGATGTCCGGACCAAGAAACTTGGTCGCCGCGCGGCCCAGGCGAAACGCGAGGTCGCACGAGAGGTCGGCATTGGCGACGCCACGGACGCCGTCGGTACCGAAGATGTTCTGGGGCATAGGATCGCTCCTTCCCAAGTGGGCAAAACGCAGTCGCCCACCCTAGTCGAAAAAGAAAAGCGGGACCCGCCGAGCAATCGGCAGGCCCCGCTTGTACATTGTATCTCGTAAGGAGATAAAACCTTAGCGCTTGGAGAACTGGGGAGCGCGGCGGGCCTTCTTGAGGCCGTACTTCTTGCGCTCGACCACGCGAGCATCGCGCGTAAGGAAACCGGCCTTCTTGAGGTCAGCACGGTAATCGCCAGCGTTCAGAAGAGCGCGAGCGATGCCCAGGCGCAGAGCGCCGGACTGACCGGAGATGCCGCCGCCATCGCACAGAGCGATAACGTCGAACTGACCGGCGGTGTCGGTCACCTTGAAGGGAGCAAGGGCGTTCTCAACGAGCTGATGACGGCCGAAATACTGCTCGGCGTCACGCTTGTTGATGGTCACCTTGCCGGTGCCGGGGACGAGACGGACGCGGGCGACGGCGTTCTTACGACGGCCGGTACCCTGGTAGACAACGGTGTTCTCAGCCATCTTTAAGCCTCCAGCTCAATCTTCGTGGGGTTCTGGGCAGCGTGCGGATGCTCGGCACCAGCGTAGACCTTAAGCTTGGTCATCTGGGCACGGCCGAGGGTGGTCTTGGGCAGCATGCCGCGAACGGCGCGCTCAATGACCTTCTCCGGGTGCTTCTCCATAGCCTGGCGGAAGCTCTCAGCCTTGAGGCCGCCGTTGTAGCCGCTGTGGCGATAGTAGGTCTTCGTGTCGGCCTTGTTACCGGTAAGCTGGACCTTATCGGCGTTGATGACGACAACGAAGTCGCCGCAGTCGCTGTTGGGCGTGAACTGGGGCTTGTTCTTACCGCGCAGGATCATTGCGATCTGGGTGGCAAGACGGCCCAGGACAGCACCATCGGCGTCGACGAGAACCCAGTTGCGCTGGACCTCGCCCTGCTTGGCGTAGTGAGTCGATTTCGAAATCACTTAGACTCCTCCATGTACAGTACGTGTTGTTACAGAGATTCACGGGGCTCTGCAAGTAACCCGTCCATATTACCCCGCTCGCCGCTCGAGTCAACAGGTATTTTGGCTCCGACCAGAGTTTCTGCACATGTCGTCCATGGGTCATGACGTCGCGACACTAGCGCTCGACAAACGCCTCGATATCTCCCAGCAAGCGCTTTGCCTCCTGACGACCCTGAATATACAGGTCGAGGAGCTTTGCCGGATCGTGCTCAACATGGCCGACCTCGACCGGCTTTTGCGGAGCGACGACCAACGCACGGCCCTCGCGCTCATACTTCCACAGGTGCATGCGCTGGATGTTATAGCGGTCGTGACGCGTCTCGATAGCCGCGAGCAGGTAGGGGTAGTCGGCATAGCGGGCGCGTGCGGCGGGCATAAACTCGTAAGGCTTCTTCTCGTATGAGCGGTCCTGCGTAACGATAACGACCGCACGGTCGAAGCCCGCCTCCTCGAGCACATGCTCGATAGGGACCGAATCGGCTACGCCGCCATCGACGTATTTGTGCCCGTCAATCTCGACCGGCGGCGTCACTAGCGGCAGCGACGTCGAGGCGCGCACAGCATCGAGGTCGAGCACGGCGCTTTTGACCGGCAGGTACGTGGCGGTTCCAAAAAGCATGTCCGTCGCGACGGCGTACATCTCGATGGGGCTGGCGTCGAACGTCTCGTTGTCAAAGGGATCCAGGCGGTCCTGGACATCGTTGAAGATAAAGTCATACCCCACAATAGAGCCCGTGGACGCAAACGATGCGGCGCCCATGAAGCGGCTGTCGTTGCAGAAAGCCAGGTTGATGCGGTTGGCACGGCCGATCTGGTGCGACTTGTAGTTCACGCCGTTGAGAGCACCGGCCGATACGCAATATACCGCCGGAATCTCGACGCCGGCCTCCATGAGAACGTCGAGCACGCCTGCGGTGAACTGTCCACGAAAACTACCGCCCTCCAGGACGAGCGCGACCTTGCCGGCGTTCTTTGCTTTATCTTCTGCAGTCATGTTGACCTCCTGCGATTGCGTTTTGGCCTTCTTCTACCCAGTTTTGGGATGGCGAGCGCGCAGGTTTTTGAGTTAAGGGGTCGGGGCAGTCGACGGGAAAGCGCGTCCCGGTCTCAGAGCAAATTCCGGGTCGCATTTTCCGCTGAGCCCGTCATCAGGAAGATGAATCCCATTCCGAATGAGGATTCCGGGATGCAGTTTCCGCTTGATGTGCCATCCGGAAACTACGTCCCAGTCTGAATGCGGATTCCGGGACGTGCTTTCCGCCTGGGCCGCCATTGGGAAAGCGCGTCCCACCCTGCGTTGCCGTAGCGTTTGCTTAACGCCCGCGCCCTGCACAGAGTTCGATTCTCCGCGGTACGGTGGATCCGTTGATGGGGCGAGGCCGGGGCAAGACGCCCGATCGGCATCGCATCTATATTGGGCTGGGGCATTGCGCGGAGAATCCGCGTATTTGCTTCGCAAATCCGCACCGGCTTCGGCCGCCTGCCGGCGTCCTCGCCCGCGGGCTAAAAACGCTCACGCGTTTTCTTTACGCCCGCGCCCTACATAGAGTTCGATTCTCCGCGGTACGGACTAGAAATAAAAAGGCAGGTAGATACGAATATCTACCTGCCTGTTACTTATGGTGGAGGCGCGGAGAATCGAACTCCGGTCCACGAAAGCCCCCTGATTGGCATCTCCAAGCTCAGTCGCTGGTTTTGTCTCGGACGCTTTGCGCGCAGCGACACGCTCGCGGCATCCCGACCGGTTCGGTCTTAGCCTGCGCCATACCGATTACGTGCGCAGGAGCATTCCCCTAACATGACGTCGCACCGGTGGCGGGGAAATCACCGGGTTGACGCGCCGCTATAAATTAAGCAGCGAGAGCCATAGGCTCAAAAGAAGAGTTGTTGTCAATTCAATTTGACGGTACCCCTATTTAACGAGGCGAGGAGACCTCGGCTTGCTTCCTCTCTCAGAGCTATCGTGTCGAAACCAGTCGCCCCCGAATGTCGGGAAAGTCTGGATGGCATTGGGCACGAGCACCCAACACCCGTCGACTTTTCAAGGAACATGCGGGGTGAGCCCCGCTTGTGGAGTGTTATCTTACCACGTTCTGAAAGCGGACAGCTGTTCTATGCACGAGCTGTGAAGACCCCAATGTGCGCCGCACTTCGCACTTTTGTTACCGATCGCGTCACGTATATTTTCGCCAAGCAAAATTGACCCGTCGAAAGGACCGTTATGGATACCAAACAGCAACTCGTCAATGCCCTCGCAGGCCTGGGTTCAACCATTACCGAAGCTATGGATGTCATCGAAGGCTTTGTCCCCTGCGGACATCCCGCCCTCACGGTTTCGAACGCCCTTGTTACGCTGGACGCTGACGATGATGCCGCTCTCGCCCAGCAGCTTGAGACCGTCGAGGGCTTTATCGACCATGTGAGCGAAAACCGCGGCGTGGCCGCCTACCACGGCATCGAGGTCGAGCTCGCGGGTCCCAAGGCCGATCTGCTCGTAGCAATCCGCGAGGTAGGCGCCCTTATGCAGACCGCAGGCGTCAAGAACACCCAGGTCAACGAGTGGGTCTACCGCAGCCTGGCAGCACTCGACAGCTCTGACGAAAAGGCAGCCGAGCAGCTCGCAGAAAGTCCCGCCATTAAGGCCGAGCTTTTGTAAATAGCAGACGCGGGCCCCTTGGCGCATCGTCGTCCAAGAGGCCCGCAAACAGTTCGCGTTAACCGATAGCCGCGCCGCCGCGTTCGGTCAAAGCCAGAATCGGCATCATTTGGCGCGGGGTCTTTGCTGCAAGATCGGCATGTTCGAGCAGCTTGCGATCGTTGGTCACCAAGTAATCGACCTGTGCGCGCTTGCACGCGGCGAGCACCAAGTTGTCCTCGTAATCGCGATGGAGCGTCAGATATTTGTCGGCTAGCCACAAATCGGATGCATCAGCGCCCACGGCCGTGGCGTTTTCGGTCATGTTCCGAACAAACGCCAACGCCGCATCGCCAATTGCACGGGCAGACGCCTCGTCGAGCGCTCCCCCGCTGGCAAGAACGCTGCGCTTCAGTTCGTGTTGGACAACGTACAGCACGTCCTTGGCGATATGCACCGGAAAGAACAGCAATGCCCCCGTCTCCGTCGCCCGCTCAATAAACGCACGCGCGGCAAGCGACTCGGCATGGTCGACGCAAAACGAACCAACCCATACGTTGGCGTCCACCATTATTTTGAGGGGAGCCCCACTCACTGGATCATCCCCTTTTGGCGATAGCGCTCGTCCATGGCTTCGGAATAGATTGCGTCCCAACCGCGATCGTCGGATGCGGGCGACGCAGCGATGCCCAAATCTGCATAAAGCCGGTCTGCCGCTGCCCACGACGCGGCGAACGGTGTATCGGGCGCGACGGTCTGCCGCCGGTCGTCGACGGCCGCAAGCACTTCCTCGCACTGCCCGCCACCCTGCGCGACCTTGGCCACCACCTTTTTGATGAGCTCGGGCAGTGACCCGCCCGAAAGCCGCAGCACCTCTTCGGCACGGTTCTTGACCTGGCGATCCACGCGAACGTTCACCTGCGCCATGCCGCTAACAGCACCCACGTCGATCCCGCTCCCTTCAATTGCTAGCCATGCTAGCACCACTATATATAGAAGCTAGCACATGGTCAAATGCAAAAGGCCTGCGCCTGGATGACATCGATGCCGTCCAGGCGCAGGCCAGATAACGTAGACGAACACGTCTGCTAGCGCAGATATGCCTTCGCATTGCTCAGGCTGTAGGCAATCGTTGAGCCGTTGTGCAGCAGTGACGACGCCTGCGGAGTAATCATGCCGGTAATACCCAATGCCAACAGCGCCGAGTTGGTGAGCATCACCTTGGAATACGAACTCGTCAGACAGTCGATAAGCCCCTGGCTCATGCGGCGCAGGCGCACGATCGCGGCGAGATCCGTGTCAGTCAGGATGATATCGGCGACCTCCTTGGCGATGTCGCTTCCACCGCCCATGGCCAGACCCACATCGGCCAAACCAAGCGCCGGTGAGTCGTTGACGCCGTCGCCCACCATGGCAACATGGCGCCCCTCGCGCTTAATGCGCTCCACATAGGCGTACTTGTCCTCGGGCAGCAGTTCGGCCTTAAACTCGTCGACACCCGCTTCGCACGCAATGCGCTCGGCCGTGCGTTCCGAGTCGCCCGTGAGCATGACCACGTGCTTAACGCCCAACGCGTGCAGGTCGGCGATGGCCTCGCGGACCCCGGACTTGAGCGGGTCCTCGATACCGAGCACGCCCACAACGGTGCCGTCGACCGCCAGATACAGCGGCGACAGGCCCTGCATCTGGGACTCGATTTGCTCCTTAATGTCGGACTCGAGCTGCGCGCTCTCATCCTCAAATACAAAGTGCGCGGAACCGATGATGGCGCGACGCCCTTCAATGGACGAAGCGATGCCGTGCGCCACGATGTACTCGACAGCAGCGTGACGCTCGCGGTGCTCGAGCCCACGCTCGCGCGCCGCATTGACCACGGCGCGTGCCACCGGATGCGGAAAATGTTCCTCCAAGCAAGCGGAAAGGCGCAGGATCTCGTCCTCGCTCCAACCATCGGTGGTGAGTACGCAGGCAAGACGCGGCTGCGCCTCGGTGAGCGTGCCGGTCTTATCAAACACAATGGTGTCGGCCTTGGCAAACGACTCAAAGTACTTCGCGCCCTTGACCATCACGCCCATCTTGGCGGCATCGCTCATGGCGGTCATGACGGCGACGGAGCCCGTGAGCTTGAGTGCGCACGAGTAGTCGACCATCAGCGCCGCCGAGGTCTTGATAAGGCTGCGCGTAGTGAGTGCGACCAGACCCGCAAGCAGGAAGTTCCACGGGACGATCTTGTTGGCAAGGTCCTCCATATGCGACTGACCCTCGGACTTGAGCGAGTCGGCCGTCTGCACGAGCGAGACGATCGAGCGGAGCTTGGTCTGAGCCGTGTTGGCGCGCACGCGCACCAAGATGCTGCCGTCTTCCACGACGGTTCCGGCGAACACGTCGTCGCCCACGCTGCGCTCGACGGCCAGCGGCTCGCCAGTCAGGGTCGCCTGGTTGACCATAGCGCTCCCCTGCTCGACAACACCGTCGATGCAAATGGACATGCCGGTGCGCACGGCTACCAGGTCGCCGGGCTCAAGCTCGGTAGCGGCAACGCTCACCTCGGTGTCGCCGACGACCTTTTGCGCTTTGTCGGGCACATCGAGCAGCGAGTTGATGAGCTCGTTTTCGCTCATGGCGCGGGTGTAGTCCTCGAGCAGCTCGCCCACATTAAGCAGGAACATCGTCTGCCCCGCGGTATCGACATCACGTTTGACAAACGAGATACCGATGGCCGAAGCGTCGAGCACAGGAACGGTCAGGCG
>CABURG010000038.1 GCA_902493835.1 uncultured Collinsella sp.
AGCGCTGCTGACCGTCGCCGAGTGCCCGGTCTTTGTAGGCGTGGGCGGCGGAACTACGACCGGTAAGCGCTCCGTGCAGATGGCAGCCGTCTCCGAGATGCAGGGCGCGGCGGGCTGCGTGGTCAACTCCCCCGCTACTGCCGAGATGGTCGAGCACATCACCAACATCGCCGACATCCCCGTCATCGCCACGGTCGTTCGCTGCGACGACGATGCCCACGCCAAGGTGCGCGCTGGAGCCAAGATCATCAACATCGCAGCCGGCAAGAACACGCCCCAGGTCCTACGCGAGCTGCGCGAGCACTATCCCAACCTGCCGCTTATCGCGCCGGGCGGCAAGACGCCCGAGAGCATCCGTGAAACCATCGCCGCCGGCGCCAACGCCATCATCTGGACGCCGCCTTCGGCCCAGCAGCTACAGACCGACATGATGCAGCGTTATCGCAAGATGAAGGAAGACGCCACACCTGTCATCTCGCGCGACGACGTGCCCATTATCGACCAGGTCGCCGCCGCCGAAGTCAGCCAGGTCGAGAACATGAATCCCGACGTGCCGATTCCCGACGAAGTCATCGAGCGCGTCGCTTCGATCCACGAGCGCGTCGAAGAGCATCGCGCCAACCGCGGCCTCAAGCCGTCACTGCACGGCTTCTTCTTCCGCGGAAAGAAACGCTAATCGTAACAGCAAGGCCCGCCCCACAAACGTGAGGCGGGCCGTTTTCGTTTGAGCAATCATGCAGCGACGTGATGGGGCAAATTAATCCACGCGCTTGTCGCCCATAAAGAAGAGCGCCACCGTACCAGGTCCGGTATGCGAGCCAATCAGAGTACCGATGTCATTGATCTCAATCTTGCCTTTAAGCTGCGGAACCTGTTCCTCAATCAGCGCCGCAACTGCCTCGGCATCCTCGCGGCACGCCGAGTGCGACATGATGCACTTACCCGAATAATCCGCACCGTCCAGCACGTGTGCCATCATGGTCTTAGCCATCTCGGAAATCGCTCGCTTCTTAGTGCGAATCTTCTCACGTGGCGACAGCTTACCTTCGCAATCGACCGTCATAAGCGGGCAAATCTTGAGCGCCGTGCCGATGATCGCGCTCGCGGCCGAAATGCGACCGCCGCGCAGGTAGCTCGACAGATCGGTCGAGAAGAACCAGTGGTGCAGGTTGAGTTTATGCTCCTCAATCCAAGCGGCCGTCTCGTCGAGTGAAGCCCCGCTATCGCGCACGTCGGCGGCATATTCCAGCAACAGACCAAAGCCCGAAGACGCCCCCAGCGAATCGATGACGCGCACCTTGCCGCCCTGGGGATAGCGATCCGCGAGCATCTGCGCCGCGACGCAGGCCGATCCATACGTGCCCGAAATACCCGACGACAACGTCAGGTGCAGCACGTCTTTACCCTCGGCAACAAACGGCTCCCAAAACTCCTCGTACTCGCCCACGCTCACCTGAGACGTCTTGGGCATGGCGCCCGCGGCAATCTGGGCAAAAAACTCGTCCGGCGTAATCGACTGATACAGATCGTCCGTATAGACAACATCGTCGATCTCGTAATGAAAATACGCGACGGGAATATTGCGCGATTCAAAGAACTCACGGGTTCGGTCGGCGGCGGATTCACAGGTCAGGACAAAATCACTCATATGAGGCTCCTTACTCATTGCTGCGCAAATTATCGCACAGTGAGCCTACATGCGGTACATATGTCCACTATTTACCAAATCGAACCAAAAATAGTGAACATCTTTACCACCATCGTCTCCACCGGCCCCACGCATAAATATCTGAGAAAACACCCTCTGTCGTCTCCACCCAACCGCCATATCTACCTCAACTAAATCGATTTACCAAACCGTTCAGCCGACAATTCAGCCGCTGGCGCAAAATCGAAACAAAAGCGGCTCATACTGATAAACGTTTGACGCTGTTTATCAGTTTTACCAGCCCCATCGGAAGGTGTTTCATGGTCGCATTCGATCGCAACCCGCAAGACTTCAAGTATCTGCGCCTGCTTTCGAGACAGTTCCCCACCGAACAATCCGCATTCACCGAGATCATCAACCTCTCGGCCATCCTCAACCTACCCAAGGGCACCGAGCATTTTATGAGCGATGTGCATGGCGAGTACGAAGCCTTTATGCACATCCTCAACAACTGCTCGGGCGTCGTACGCGAGCATGTCGACGAGATCTTTGGCGACACGCTCTCCTTTGACGAAAAGGGCGAGCTGTGCACGCTCATCTACTATCCGCGCGAGAAGATCGATCTTGTCCGCAGCCGGCGCGAGGACTCGCCCACCTGGTACAAGACCATGCTCGACCAGCTCATTGTGGTTGCCCGCTCGCTTTCGAGTCGCTACACCCGCTCCAAGGTGCGCAAGGCCATCCCGCGTGATTACGCCTACATCATCGACGAGTTGCTGCACACACATCCAGACGAGAACAACTACCGCGTGCGTTATCACGAGCGCATTATCGAATCCATCTTGGAGACCGCCAGCGCCGACGACTTTATCGAGTCGCTTGCCTCGCTCATCAAGCGCCTCGCCGTCGACCACCTGCACTTGGTGGGCGACATCTTCGACCGTGGCGGCGGTGCGGCCAAGATTATGGACCGCCTGCTCACCTATCATTCGCTCGATATTCAGTGGGGCAACCACGATCTGCTGTGGATGGGCGCCGCTGCCGGTGAGCCCGCCTGCATCGCCACGGTGCTGCGCAACAACCTGCGCTACGACAATTACGAGATCCTCGAGAACGATTACAGCATCTCGCTGCGCGAGCTTGTCGCCTTCGCCGACGCCACCTATACCGCCGGCGAGTCCATCACCCCGCTGATCAAGGCTATCAACGTGCTGCTCTTTAAACTCGAGGGCCAGATTATCCAGCGTCACCCCGAGTTCGACATGACCAACCGCCTGCTGCTCGACAAGATCGATCATGACGCCGGCACGGTCACGCTCGCCGACGGCAGTGTGTGGCCGCTCGCGACCAACGACTTCCCCACCGTCGACCCGACGGACCCTTACACGCTGACGCCCCAGGAGCAACACATCATCGACAAGCTCGTGTCCGAGTTTGTCACCGCCGATCATCTGCATCGCCATATCGATTTCCTCTACACCCACGGCTCCATGTATAAGGTCACCAACGGCAACCTGCTGTTCCATGGCTGTGTGCCGCTCAACGAGGATGGTACCTTTAGCAGCATGAACTGCCTGGGTACCTGGCACGCCGGTCGCGATTATCTCGATTTTTGCGACCGCATCGCCCGCCGTGCCTGGCGCGTGGGCGACCGCGACGCCCTCGACTGGATGTGGTACCTGTGGATCGGCTTTAACTCACCCGCGAGCGGACGCCTGGTGCGTACCTTTGAGCGTGCCTATATCGCCGATAAGAGCACCTGGGCCGAGCCGATGGACCCGTACTTCACGCTTACCAAGTCGCCCTCGGTCTGCGACGACATCATGCACGAGTTCGGCGTTGCCCCCATGGCATGTTCGCCGACCGGCCACATCATCAACGGCCACACACCCGTTAAAACCACCAAGGGCGAGCAACCCATCCGCGCCGAGGGCAAGCTGCTGGTCATCGATGGCGGCTTTTGCCGCGCTTACCATCCCAAGACGGGTATCGCCGGCTATACGCTCATCTCGAGCTCGCGCGGTTGCCGTCTCAAGTCGCACCGGGCCTTTACGACGGTTGCCGAGGCACTCACGCGCAACGTGGACATCGAAAGCGAGGCCAACCGTTTTGACCAAGCAGACCGTCGCCGCATGGTGAGCGACACCGATACTGGCGCCAAGATCCGCAGCCAAATCCAGGACCTGCCTCAGCTGCTCGATGCATATAGAAACGGTGCTATCGAGGAGCGCGCCTAGCACCACCCGCGGGGATTGGCTAAACTTGCTAAGTTTGTCATCCCCGCGGCGCTTCGGCGCCAGCTTAAGGCAGGTACCATGCAAAAGCTCCTTGCGCAGATCATGAAATTTGGCGTCGTCGGTGTCATTGCCACGGTTATCGACTTTGGCATTATGAATCTGCTCCACTACGGTCTGGGCCTCAACATCCTTATCGCCAACACCAGCGGCTTTATCGTCTCGCTCATCTTTAATTACGTCGCCAGCATGAAGTACGTGTTTGCGCACAAGGAAGGCATGAGCCGCCGCCGCGAGTTCATTATCTTTGTCGTGCTGTCCGTGATCGGCCTGGCACTCAACGACGGTATCGTGCTGACACTCAACGCCGGTCTGGGGCTCGAGGCCAATATCGCCAAGATCTGCGCCACCGCGCTTGTCATGGTCTACAACTTTGTGACCCGAAAGATCTTCCTGGAGGGCGACGAGACCAAGTAACTCGCAACCTTACAGCCTTACGATGCCCACGGACAATGCGCGCTCAGCACAGTATCGCCCGTGGGCATCGTTCGTTTACGGGCAAATTTTCAACGTTTGCGGATTACCTCTTGAAAATTTGGCGAGTTCGTATAGTTCTTGGCAAAGACCTTACGTTTCCCTTGCAAAAGCTCTAAAGTATCCTCTGCTCGATTCATCAACGCATTGGATGTGATTACGTGCGCAAGGCACTGGCACAACCTCATACCAAGCAGTTCCTCAAGTTCGCTGTCGTAGGTCTTATCTCCTTTGGCATCGACTGGGGCATGCTCATTGCGCTCGTCGAGCTGTTCCACCTCGACTTTTTGATGAGCACGACGGTCTCGTTTACCACGTCCGTCGTGGTTAACTACTGGCTCAGCATGAAGTACGTGTTCGACCATCGCGAGGGCATGAGCCGCAAGCGCGAGTTCACGATCTTCACCATCCTGTCGGTAATCGGTCTGGGCCTCAACGACCTGTACATGTTTGTGGGCGTCACGTTTTTGAGCATCGGCTACCAGGCCATGAAGGCCATCGCAACGTTCCTCGTCACCTGGTACAACTACTTCAGCCGCCGCTTCTTCCTCGAGGGTGCACGGTCGTAGTCGATTCACTATTTGCTTGAATGTATAACCGGTTGGAATTCCCATTCCAACCGGTTTTTTGTTTGCCGAGAGACCCGGCGGCCCAGTCCCATTCGCATGAAAAACGGGCGGCCCGGATGTTTGTCCGGACCGCCCGTCTGGCGCGCTATGTCGAGGCCTCTAGCCCGTTACGTAATACCAAACGACGTTGTCGCCATTGGAGAGAACGTAGTTACTGCAGGCCGTCATGGGCGTTGTGCCGTTGACGGAGTACATCCAGCCGCTCGTGCCGCCGTACTGTTTCTCGGCCAAACCACCAATCGCAGAAACATACGTGCCGTACGATGAGCCGCGTGCGTTGACAGAAAGGCCCAGCGCGCACAGGGCATCGTAAACGGTGGCGCCTTCGTTAAAGGTAAAGGTGCCGCCAGAGGACACGGGATTGCCCACAGCGCTCGATGTGACCGAAACCGTCACCGTAACGTAGTTGGACTCCTGTGAGCCGCTTTGGCTGCCCGAGGAGGCGTTTCCACCATTAGAGGATGAGGCTCCATCAGACGACTGGCCACCGCCCGAAGAAGCACCGCCAGACGCATTGGAAGTATCACCGGCTCCCGTATTTTGGGCAGCGGATTTATCGCCAGACTTCTTGCCGCCCCGGTCCTCGGACTTCTTGCTATCCGAGTTTTTGTCCGATTCCTTGTTTGAAGACTCGGAATCGTCCTTGGCGTCGTTCGAACCCTTGGGCTCGTCTTTTGCATCATTCGAAGATTTGGAATCCTTGGAACTAGCCTCGCCCGAAGCGGCAGACGAGCCAGACCCCTTGGTGTCCTTGGCGACGACGCTCTCCCCCGTCACGGTCTGAACGATCCAGTCAATGGACCAGGCGCCGCTCTCGGAAGGATGGACGAAGCCCCGCGAGACGACGATCAGAATGGTGCACGCGGCAGCAAGAACGCCAAGGAGCGCCTTGCGACGAGAGGCGGACGCCGCCGAAGCGGCGCCCTGTTGCTTTGCATCGTCGAACTGAATGAACGAGGAATCTGGTTGCTTGGGGTCAGCGTCCTTGGATTTATTGGACACAACCCTCACCTACCGACGTTTGGTGAACACGAACACGCCGACGATAGCGAGACCGATGACGCCGGCGGCAACGCCAACAATGGCAAGCGGGTTGGTGCCAGTCTCCTGCTCGGAAGCACTAGAGGACTTCTTAGCAGTGGTCGTAGAAGCAGCACCCGTATCGGACCTGGAATCGGACTTCTTGTCGGACTTCTTGTCGGACTTGCTGTCCTTCTTGTCAGACTTCTTGTCAGACTTCTTCTCGTCCTTCTTATCGGACTTATCGGAGTCCTTCTGGTCGGACTTGTTGTCCTTGGTCTCGGTCTTGGTCGACACCGTCGTCTTGGTCGTCGGCTTATGACCCGGGGCGACAGCGCCGCCCTTCGAGCCGGAGCCGGAACCCGTGCCAGTGCCAGTGCCAGTGCCGGAACCAGTACCGGTACCAGAACCGCCGCCATTCGAACCAGCGCCGCCATTACCGCCAGGGTTAACGGCATTCTTGGTCCACTTGGCATACAGCGTCAGATCGGCCGTCACCGGCGTGCTAAAGTCATACGCCTGCGTGCAAGCCTCATCGGTATACCAACCGCCGAAAGTGTAGCCATCGCGCGTCGGATCGGCCGGCTTGACCAGCTTGCCGTCGGCCGTAGCAACAAACTTAGTGTCGCAAGCAGACCCGCCGTTGGAATTAAAGGCAACCGTCCAAGACTCGACAGCTCCAAGTTTAAACAGCGTGCCCGAGTCATTGATGTAGTACAGGTTGCCAGATGCATCGGCAATGACCGGAGAGTCGCAGTGCTGGTAATGGCCAGCCGCATCATAAATCTGCGTCGCCTCTGCATCGCCGAGCGTATAGCGATACACGCCACCACCAGCAGAGTAGTTGACGTAATCCTTGCTATCCGCGCTGTTAACGGTGAAGTACACATAGGTCTTGCCGCCCCGAACACTCACCAACGGAGTAGCAGCAATACCGTTGAGGCCAGCCGGCAGCGCCTTGCCGTCGGCAGCAGCGACCATCGTGGTCTTACCCGTCTTCAGGTTATAGAGAGCCAGAGCAGAGCCCGTAGCCGTCTGTCCGCCGACAATCAGATTGTCACCAGACACCGCAGGGGCGCTCAGATTATTCGTAAGGCCCAGATCAACCGTCTTCTGCTCGCTCAGTACGCCCTTCGCCGAAAGCGAAATCACATGGAGCTTTCCATCGTGCGTCATCTGATAGAAGGTCGAACCATTGGACGGATCGGCGACACAGTCGGCGTTCGCGAGAGCGCCGAGCTTCATGGTCGAAACGACATCGCCCGTCGTCTTATCAATGCACTTAAGCGTGCCCGCGCTCGTAGGAACGATGGCATACTTATCCGTCAAAGCCGCACCAGTCCAGTAATAGCCCTCGGAAGCGTCAATGTTCTGCCAAGAAACTTCGCCCGTGGCAATCTTAATGCGCATAAAGGAGCCGTTGCCGTAGGTCGCGTTGTAATTCTCGTCATACGAAATATCGACCGAGCCTACATAGACGTACTCGCCGTCCGAAACGACGGTACAGGAGCTCTGCGTCAAGTCCGTCAAACCAGGCGAC
Source organism: uncultured Collinsella sp. (assembly GCA_902493835.1). Taxonomy (GTDB): domain Bacteria; phylum Actinomycetota; class Coriobacteriia; order Coriobacteriales; family Coriobacteriaceae; genus Collinsella. The sequence goes on from CABURG010000038.1 coordinate 7,606, forward strand.
AGCCACTTGCAGATCAGCTTGTCTGCAGTAATCGCCTGGACCGCACCGCCGTTGAGCGGAACGATGATAAGGCCATTGGTATAGATCGGGCGAGAGGTATAGCTCACCTTAGAGGCAAGCGGCGCAGAGGCAACCTTTTTGCCCGTGGACGAATCGATCTTAATGAGCTCGTTCTCGGTCGCGATGTACACAAAGCCGTTAGCGATGACAGGCTCGCTGCAGTTGGCATACTGCTGGCCAGACTCGGCCTTCCAATCGAAGGCCCACTTAAGACCGGCGGCCTGCGCAGGCGTCTTGGCATCCGTTACGGTCGAACCGTTGCCACTGTTGCCGTAGCCGGCCCACTCGGCATCCCAATTAGGAGTCGTCGCACTCGGGTCCACGACAATCTTGTCGGGATCGGGCATGGGCGATTTTTCGGTGGTGTAGGCAAATGTAACCTTGTCGCCGCTCTTGAGCGTGACCTGGTTGGCACAGAGAGATGAGGACTCTCCGTTGATATACAGATGCCAGTATTTACCGGTCGCACCATCATAGCCGTAAGACTTGTCTTCGAACGGCGAAGTAATGGACCAGTATGCACCACTCTGGGAGGCCTTGTAATCAATGCCCTTCGCCTTCAGAACCGTCTCAATAAGGTCCTGAGCCGTAGAGCCTTCGGGCAGGGAAACATTGCTTGCCGAGCCCCAGCGAGTATTGTTGCCGTTGACATCGGGGCCGATGATATCGGCGGATCCAAGCACCTGACCAGGGAGGGCATCGCTGTCGCCAGCATACATAAAGGTGACGGCGTCACCCTCATGGAGCTCGTAGGCACCAGCGCCAACGTCGGCGAACTTATACTTTGCGTCGGACTTGCCCTTTACGTAGAAGCGCCAATAGCTATTGGTCGCAGCATCAGAGCCACAATAGGTCTTACCGTCAAGCGGCGAGGTAATGCCCCTAAGGTACCAACCCCAAGACTCTTCTGTAGCTTTGAGTTTAAGACCAGCCTGCTCCAACAGGTCCTTAGCAGTAGAGCCCGCCTTGAGACTCGTCTGGCCCGTCGAAGCCCAAACCTGCTGCTTGCCGTCCTTGTCCTTGCCAAGCACCTGAACGGAAACATGGACAGAATCGGACGGCAACTGGTCTCCCCAGCCACCGTAGAACCACGTGACGGTATCGCCAGCATGGATGGTGACATTGTCCGCCGTATAGTCACTCGACTTGCCGTTGATAAACAGCTGCCAATAGGTCGAATAATCTTGGGGCGTACCCAGCTCAACACCGTTGTACTTAAGGCTCAGAATGAAGGAGCCCGCAGCAACGGCGTCAATATCATTCGCCTCAAGCGCGACCTTCGTAAGATCAAGCGCGCTCGAACCGGACGTCACCACATACTGCGCGTTGTCGACCCAGGTCTGAGTCTTGCCCTGGGCATCGCGACCAATGACGGTCACATTCGCAGCAAGCTGGTCCTTAACGACAGGGGACGCGCTACCAGCCGTATAGGCAAACTCAATCTTCTGCCCCTGGGTGAGTTTGACGCTGCTCGCGCCAACCGAGGAAGACGCGCCGTCGACGAACAGCTGCCAGTAGGCATGAGTCGTCGGATCGTAGGCAAGCGTGCGGCCATCGCTCGGGGAGGTGATGCTTTTGAGGTAGAAGCCGTATGCCGTGTTCGGATCGTACTTCGCCTTGAAGCCCGTCTTCTCCTGCAGCTTAATGAAGGCATCCGCAGCCGTCGCGCCCTCGTCGAGCTTGAGCTGCGTAGGCGCCACCCAGGTCTGAGCCTTGCCGTCGGCATCGGTGCCGATAATCGAGAACGAGACCTCGATTTGCTTCTTGACGACATCGCCAGTTTCTGTCGGGTTCTCTGTCTGGACGGCAGCCGCGGCGGCAGATCCTGCTTGGCCAGCGGATGCCGTCGAAGACTGCTCGCTCGTGGCAGGGCTCTCCCCCGTCGTCGAGCCTTCGTCGCCAGTTGCTGCCTCTGTAGTGGCGGCACTAGCTGCAGGCGCGCTCCCGGAATCCGAAACCTCGGCGCCGCTCTGCTCAGCGGTACCGCCCGCAAGCGCTGCGTCCTCGCCTGGCGTCGTAGCCTGAGCCACAGCGTCGGTAATGCCCTCGGCACCCTCGGCCCACAGCTGAGCCGGCGTGGTGCCAAAGGCCATCGCGAAGGCCAGGAATGCCACCAGGCAGCGCTTTGCCACGCCGCGCGCGATTACGCCACGGCGACGAAGCGAGGCACGCTGGCACTCGTCCTCAAACATATCCATTTGTCTCCTACTGTCTGTACTTGGAGCGTTGCCTTGAAGCTGCCCCACGTCATCGCGCATGTTGCGCTCGAGTTCCCCCATCGGGGTCCCCCTTCCCTCCAGAGCCCTATGCACACCGGCGGCATACGCCGCAGCCGCATGCAAGATGGGAGGCGATCCGACTTAACCTTAACGACTCGGGCGCGCCGTCCGATCTGCGACGCGAACATCCCGAGCCAAGAGGAATTACGGTTACTGGTACAGCCGGGGACTTGCACCCCGATTCTCCCAAACGCGCAGGAAAACCGCGCATTCGTGCGTCTCCGCACCACCATCTAGGCCATCGATTAAAACCGTCAATATGCTATCACGCAAAAGGGCCTCGCACGCAGGCGAAGCCCAAGGTAAAAGCTATTGTTTGCGATAGGAGAATGTGGTGACGGTCACAGCCTCTAGTGCTTGCCGCCGTGGCTGTTGAGCCAGATATTGCGACCCAGCATAAGCGCCAGCACCAGCGCGCTCACGTAGCCCATAAAGCCAATGACTGGGATACCGAACACAACCGGCTCGATGCGCGCGTAGTACACCACCGACGAACCGATAAACAGGCCAGCGATAACGATAGCCATCGACATGCGGTCGATAATTCCGCCCAGCTGTCGCAGCGCCTTATCGCTGCTCATGATCTGCGTGTTCACCTTAAGCTGACCGCGCGTGAGCATGCGCGAAGCCAGGCCCAGATACTCGGCCGCCTCGAGCGAGCCCTTCGCCGCGCGATAGCTGCTCGCGGCAAGATCGCGCCCCATGTCGCGCACGCGCGCATAAGTGCTCTTCTCGTTTTTGATGTGCGTCTGGATGATCTGGATCATGTTGACGTTGGGCATGTACTCGGTCAGCAGGCCCTCGAGCGTCACCATGCCGCGGGCGAACATCGTCACCACGCTCGGCAACTCAACGTCATTCTTACGCGCGAGGTTTAACAACGAGGTCAAAAACTCGCCGATATCAAGATCCTTCAGGTCAAGGCCCGCAAAGTCGGCGACGATAAAGTCCAAATCGGACAAAAAGGCCGAATGGTCAAGCTCGGCCGAGTCGCCGCGCGTTACGGCGAAGCGCATGAGCGAATCCTTGAGCTTGGGCACGTCACCCTCGGCCACGGCGAAAATCATATCCTTGACGATACCGCGATCGTGACTCGACATGCGTCCGACCATGCCCAAGTCGATAAAGTAAACGATGCCGTCCTTGAGGATGATGTTTCCCGCATGCGGGTCGGCATGGAAAAAGCCGTCGTCGAGCACCTGCGTCGAGTAGTCCTCGACAATCGCGGCACCGATCTTTTCCAAGTCATAGCCCTCGGCCACTAAGCGTTCAGGATCGGCGATCGAAATGCCGTCGACGTAGTCCATAACCACCACGTGCTCGGTGCACAGGTCCAGATAGGATTTAGGGCACGTCACGCCATGAACGCTCTTATGGAACTCGTAGAAGTCATTGAGGTTTTTGGCCTCGGCCAAAAAGTTGGTCTCCTCGCGAAACGAGGTCCACAACTCCTCGACTACGCCGTGCAGGTCAACGAATTGATCGGTGTTGACGAACTTGGAAACGATACGCACCACCGAGCGGATGATATCGATGTCCTGTGCCATAACCTGCTGCGCACCGGGGCGCTGCACCTTGACGGCCACGTCCTCGCCCGTCACCAGACGTGCGCGGTGCACCTGCGCAAGCGATGCGCTACCAAGCGGATTGGGGTCGATCGCATCGAACATCTCCCCCAGGCGCAGGCCGTATTCTTCTTCCAGACAACTGAGTACGACCTCGTACGGCACCGGCTCCACGTCGGAGCGCAGACGACGCAGCTCGTCGCAAAAGCGTTGCGGCAGAATCTCGGACCGGTTGGCCAGAATCTGCCCCATCTTGACGAACATGGGGCCGAGTTCCTCGAGCAGGCGGCGCAAACGAACCGGCGTGAGGTTATCCCACACGCGGTACTTTTTGACCAGGCGAACAATCTGCCCAATGCGTTCGCGACGACCCGCCGGCGTGAGCTGGTATTCCTCGTCCGGCGCCATCGCGTCGGGCTCCTCGGGCACCATATCGACAGCGCGCGGCTTCTTGCGAGCGCCCGAGACGGCGGCGTCGACCTCATCGACAACCGCCGCCTCGTCACCCAGAGGATCTAGATTGTTGAAATCGGTGGTGGAATCTGCCATCTGCGCTGCTACTCGGCCTCTTCGGCGTCCTCTGCGTCGTCGGGCTCAACGGACTCGACGGGCACCGAGGTCACGTTGTCCTCGACCGAATCGACGATGTCGCGCACATGGGCCAGGAAGGCCGTGCGCTCGGGGGCGGTCATAACGCGGACACGGGCAAGGATGAGCTCGTCGAGCACGCGCTGGGCCGCGGTCTCGCCCTGCGTGCCCAAGCGCTCGGTCAGATCGGAGATGGTACCGCCGGCCTGCTCGAACATATCGGACACGCTGCGGGCGATATCGGGAGCGCCTGCGTCCTTGCGCACCTGCTCACCCTTGGTATTGAGGTCGTCGAGAACCTTCTTGCTGCCCTCGACGGCAACGGCGGCGGCGCCAAAGCCAACGTTGATGGCGCCGTTAACAAGCTGATCGAGTTTCATAACCATGGTTGTCTCCAATCACAAACAACTGCATTGGCGTTCTTGTACCCAAGATTGAGTAAAAGCGACAAAGCGTTTTAGCGCTATTCGATCGACGGGAAATCCCTACCTCACGTTGTCGTTCATCGCGAAAGAGTTCTTCATGGCGCAGCTCGTGGTGTAGAGCACCTTGCCCAGCAGGGCATCGGTCTCCACGCGGACACGCTCGGCAAAGGCCTCATTGGCGCGTGCAAGCTCGGCAGGCACCTCGGCCTCAGGCAGAGCGGCTACGGCAGCATCGACGTCATGGATCTGTTTGTGGCCCATGCCACCGACCTTCTCCTGATAATCCTCGACCGCGCGACCGCACTCATGGAAGCGGACGTCGGCCAGCGCGCCGATCAGGCGGTTGGCCCAGTAGAAGTTTTCGGACGTCACGCGAGCCTGCGTGTCGGCATAGTACTCGGGCATGGTCTCGACGTTGGCGTACAGCGGAACCAGCGCGTTAAACGAGTTGGAGCCAAAGGCCATCCACTGCACGGCGCGGAAGGCCGGCTGCGCATAGGGGCGCAGCTGCAACACGGCAAGCTGGCTGTTGCGATTGATGCCGATGGGGCGATAGGCGCCACGCGTAGCGGGCGTGCCCTTGCTGCCGTAGCAGTCGTACTCCGTGCCCTGGTAGTGGCTCG
>CABURG010000039.1 GCA_902493835.1 uncultured Collinsella sp.
GCCCGGTCCCGTTCCGAACCCGGAAGCTAAGCCCCATCGCGCCGAGAGTACTGCGGGGTCAGCCCGTGGGAGGCCAGGGCGCCGCTGACCGGTGGACGGCACCGAGCCGTCATCGAACTGAGAAGGGGGAGGCCTCGCGGCCTCCCCCTTTTTTGCGTTTACGGGGCGTAAATGACTCTATTACACCAGACGATCTTATCGTTTTTGGTATTGAGCCTTTATTTAAAGAAGATAAATCGAATAACAAGGGCAACTGCTATGGCCACAATGATCAAAAGTAGGATTGTCAGTCGATGTTGCTTGCGTCGTTTACTTGACGAAACGAAGATTGATTTTCCTTGTTTTGGCGTCTCGAGATAACGAGCCGAATGCGTTAAGGTTTGCATTGGTCGTGGACCTCTTTGTTGATGAGCGGCGGATGCTTTCAGTGGATCATCACTAGCTGCGCTGTTTTTAGATAATGGTGCGTCTTTCAGATATATAGGGTCTCCCGAGGCGACGCCCATATGTTTACGTCCCGTTTGGGCATCCTCGAGCGTTTGATATCGATTTCTCGTCACGTACTCGGGCTCAGGATCATTAATGGGCTCTTGCGAGATGTGGGGGCGATGGAACTGTGGCGGCTGCGTGGAAGTTTCTTCCCCCTGCGTCTGCATAAACATTTTGTTCTGGTTTTGGTCGTCCATGATGCCCTTTAGCTCGTTACCAACAACGTGTACGCGCTCATTGTAAGCCCCTTGTTATTTGTAGCTGCGAACATACTCGTTATTTAAGCTCTGGTTCAAAGAACCTTAACCTTACTAAAACCTTAGTTATACACACTTAGATATGCTTATAGTACTGGACTCAAAAAACTTTATAGTCGATGTATATATAAGCACTGTGTGGGCATATATAAGAGCGTCAAAAGAAGTCCCAGTCACCTAGAAGATGGCTCGGCAGTCCTAAAAGGAGTGGTAAACATGGCAAGCATGGTTCCTTATCGTTCGGTTTTTGGCGTTCGTCCTTCTGCTAGCTCGCTGTTCGATCTGTTTGATGATATGACCGACCTTGCAAACAACTCGATTGCTTCCAAGGCGTTTCCCGTTGACGTTGAGGATAAGGGCGACGGCTATGAGGTCAAGGCCTATCTGACCGGTGTCGCCAAGGACGATATCGATGTCGAGCTCAATGAGGGCCGTCTGTCCATTAGCGTGAATGTCGAGGAAGACGAGGAGAACGAGGGCAAGAACTTCCTGCAGAAGGAGTTCAGCTCGTACAGCGCGACGCGTGGCGTGTATCTAAAGGACGCTTCGAGCGAGGGCCTCTCGGCTAAGTACGCTGACGGCATCCTGACCGTTACGGTTCCCAAGATCGTCGAGAAGAAGAACGTTACGAAGATCTCCATCGACTAACTTCGTTGGTGTTCTGCGCTATTAAAAGACAGCAAAAGGGGCTGGGAAGTGATTCTCGGCCCCTTTTGCTGTCTAGGACAGTCTATTGAATGGTTGCCGGCTGATACTGACTCGCAGGGCGTATCGAGAGTTTTCGCGATCCTTGGAGAAGGGTTGCGGAGCTGCCGACCTCGTCATCCAGGGTTGCGGCCAGAGCTTTGGCATAGCTTTTGACGGTAAGGCTCGGACGATTGTTATCTTGGCTGATATGCATGGCAATGAGCTGTTCGGTGCGATCGGTAACAAGTGTGCGCGCGGCTTCGGCGGCTTGGCCATTGGAGAGGTGTCCCCTTGCAGACAGGATGCGCTCCTGAAGAAAGCGGGGATATTCTCCCTCGCGCAGCATGGTCACATCATGGTTGCTTTCGAGCGCGAGGACTCGACAATCTTTGAGGGTGTTCATGGCTTGGCTCGATAGCTCTCCGGTGTCGGTGGCAAAGCCGATGGAATCATCGAGGGCGTCGAATCGATAACCGACTGGATTGATGACATCGTGTGATGTTGAGTAGGTTTGCACGTGGATGCCGGCAATGGACAGGGCGTCGCCGGGATCGAATTCCTCGACAGGCAGATGAGAAAGATTTTCTTTGTTCGAAAGAGTGCCCCTGCTGGCAAAGAGGGGGCCGTGCCAGTGCTTGCACCAGACATCGAGGCCCTTGATGTGATCGCTATGCTCATGAGTAATGAGAAGAGCCGAGACGTTGTCTGTCGAGAGCCCCAGTTCTGCCATGCGCTTTAATGTCTCGCGGCGAGACAGTCCGTCATCGACCATAATGAGCCCCTGCGGGCCCTCGATGAGTGCGCAGTTGCCTTTAGAGCCACTGCCGAGGATATGAAGGTGCAGACGAGACATAAGATTCCAAAGGATACAATGGGTGCGGACGAATAGAGGAGGAAGCAAATGCCTACGGTATCTCAGCATTATGGACACCATGCCGTGCCTGGGGCAGTCGATGAGACCCGGACGAGGCAGCAGGCTGCTCCTGTCGTGCTCATGGTATCAGGCGGCGCGGACTCGACGGCACTGCTTCTTATGGCGTGCACATCAAAGCTGGATATCCAAGACGGACGCGGTGTTGCCCCCATTGCTCGCGAGCGCCTGCATGTGCTGCATGTAAACCATCATCTGCGCGGCAAGGCGTCCGATGGCGACGAGGCCTTTGTGCGTGAGCTCTGCGCGAAATATGGTTTACCGCTGTGCGTGGAGCACGCTTATTTTGATGGGGAGTCGGGCAATATTGAGGCCGCGGCCCGCGAGGTACGCTATGCCGCGGCGCGGAGGTATGTTCGCGAGCTCTGTGCCCAGACGGGGGCACCGCGAACGGCGGCTCGTATCTGCACCGCGCACACGTCTTCGGATCGCGCGGAAACGTTTTTGATGAACGCGATTAAGGGTTCGGGGCCCGCTGGCCTATCGAGCATTCCTCGCCGGAGGAATATCGTGGTGCGTCCCTTGCTCGACCTAACTCATGGCGAGCTCGTGGGCTATCTACAGGTACATGGTCAGCCGTGGCGTGAAGACGAGAGCAATGAGGATATCTCGTATCTGCGAAACTACGTGCGCCATCGAGTGATGCCGGTGGTGGCGCAGCGCAACGCGAGCGTCTGCAAGACGATTGGCGCCGCCTGCGAGATCTTAGGCGATGAGGACGCGTTTTTGTCTCAGCTTTCGGCACAGGCGTTTCGAAGCTGCCTGCGTAAGGAGGCGGCGGGCGCGCTGGTGCTCGATGCCAGGCGCCTTGCTGCGGCCGAGGTGGTAATCGCGCGGCGCATCGTGCGACTGGCGATTAAGCGCATCGATCCGGACGCTCGTCCAGAGATGCGACATGTGGAGCGAGTCCTTTCCTGCGTTGCCGAGGGCGCCGGCTCGGTCACACTTCCGGCGGGAATTGACGCGCGCGTTGAGTTTGGCATGCTGGCATTTAAGGCGCCGGCGGCTCGCGAGGGCCTGGTCGCGGACTGGGTTACCGTACCCGGTCGTTTGCCGTTGGGCGGGGGACGTATGCTGGTCACAGAACCGATGGCCGTTGAGCCGGGATGCGATATCGTGCGCCGCGCCCGTGAGCTTGCGGCTGCCGGGGAAGTGACAGCTTTGGTAGACGCGGCTGCCCTGGGTTTTGCCGACAGCGATAGTGAGCGGATCCTGGCGGGCTCGCGTGGCGAGATCCCTGCCGAGGCGCGATTGGCGCGCCTGTGGGTGGACGGTCCCGCACCGGGAGACGTGATGTGCCCGTTAGGGATGAGTGGTCGAAGCAAGAAAGTATCCGACTTGCTAGGTGAGGCTCGCATTCCCGTTTCCGAGCGCGCCGGAGTGCCCATGGTGAGGACGGCGCCGGGGGGTGCCGTGGTGTGGGTCGCCGGAGTTCGCGCGGACGAGCGTTTTAAGTGCACGGCCGCAACGCGCGTGGCATATCTGCTCCGCGTGGTCGATGCGGAATAGCGTCCCACGCCTGCTATTCTGTGCGACGTTGACGGTATTCCCGCGCTGATGGCGCACGGGCTGGTAAATTTACCCCGTGCGCTGCTAGAATGTGTAGTTCGCGTCCATACGGCGGTGTGTGGGCGATAAGCACAAGAAAGGGTTGTCATGGCTTCTCAACATCCGGATATCGAGAAGGTTCTGTTCACGCAGGAGGATATCGACGGTATCGTCTCTCGCCTGGGCGAGGAGATTACGCGCGACTACGCGGGTAAGGATCTGGTGCTGATTGCGGTCCTGCGCGGCGCCGTGGTCTTTATGGGTGACCTGATGCGTAAGATCGAGCTGCCGACCAACATCGATTTCATGGCTGTTTCGAGCTACGGCGACGGTGTGAAGTCCTCGGGTATCGTGCGTATCATTAAGGACCTGGATATCGACATCCGCGGTCGCGACGTGCTGATCGTCGAGGACATTCTGGACTCGGGCCTGACGCTCAAGTATCTGATGAAGAACCTCGAGAGCCGCAAGCCCGCTTCTCTGGAGGTCGCCGCCTTCCTGTGGAAGGACGTTGAGGACCGCGTCTCGGCCATCACGCCCAAGTATGTTGGAACCCATTGCCCCGATGCCTTTGTGGTGGGCTACGGCCTCGACTATGCCGAGCGCTATCGCAACCTTCCGTATCTGGGCATTTTGAAACCGGAGGTTTATTCGTAAGATGCCCGACGACCGTAACGACAACAATTCCCAGACTCCCCGGGACCCAAAGATCCCGGGGATGCCCGGAGGCAAGAAGCCAACGCGTACGGGCTGGCTGTATTTTCTTTTGGCTTGCGCGCTTCTGGGCTATGCCTTCTTTAATATGGGTTCCGGCTTTGCCAGCTCCAGCAATACCGTTAAGCTCGCGACGAGCGAGATGGTCAGCGCCATCAAGCAGGATCGCGTCGAAGATCTGACCTATACGGTTCAAGACGGAAGCGTGACGGGTCATTACTGGAAGACGAAGAAGGACAAGGGCGATACGAGCGAGCTCAAGAGCTTCTCCTCGACCTATGTCGGCTCCGATTCGCTTGCCGAGCTCATGGCGGAGCACCCCGATACCAAGTACATCGTCAACACCAACGATCCCGATTTTTGGGGCGACTTGGCGATGAGTGTGCTTCCGACGATCGCCCTTATCGCCATCATGTTCTACTTTATGCGCCAGATGATGGGCGCCAACAACAGGAACATGCAGTTTGGCAAGACCAACGCCAAGACCAACGAGGCCACACGCCCCAAGGTCAAGTTTGAAGACGTTGCCGGCGTGGACGAGGCAGTCGAGGAGCTCGAGGAGATCCGTGACTTTTTGAGCGATCCGGATCGCTATCGCAAACTGGGCGCCAAGATCCCGCGTGGCGTGTTGCTGGTTGGCCCTCCGGGCACCGGTAAAACGCTGCTGGCCAAGGCCGTTGCCGGCGAGGCGGGCGTGCCGTTCTTTAGCATCTCGGGTTCCGACTTTGTCGAGATGTTCGTAGGTGTCGGCGCCAGCCGTGTGCGTGACCTCTTTAAGGAGGCCAAGTCCCAGGCCCCGTCGATCATCTTCATCGATGAGATCGATGCCGTGGGACGTCAGCGCGGAGCTGGCTTGGGCGGCGGTCACGACGAGCGCGAGCAGACGCTCAACCAGCTGCTGGTCGAGATGGACGGCTTTGAGGAAAGCGAGTCGGTCATCCTGATCGCTGCGACCAACCGTCCTGACATCCTGGATCCGGCATTGCTGCGTCCCGGCCGTTTTGACCGTCAGGTTACGGTCGACCGTCCGGATGTGAAGGGCCGCGAGCAGATCTTGCGCGTGCATGCCGAGAACAAGCCGATGGACGAGGACGTTAAGTTTGAGAAGCTCGCCCAGATGACCGTTGGCTTTACTGGTGCCGATTTGGCGAACCTGCTCAACGAGTCTGCGCTGCTGGCCGCTCGCCGTCATCGTTCCGTGATCTCGATGGACGAGGTCGAGGAATCGATGGAGCGCGTGATTGCCGGACCGCAACGCAAGGGTCGCGTGATGACCGAGGCCGAGCGCACCACGATTGCCTACCACGAGAGCGGTCACGCTTTGGTGGGCCACATCCTGGAGCACTCCGATCCGGTTCATAAGATCTCGATTGTCAGCCGCGGTCAGGCCCTGGGCTACACGCTGCAGCTTCCGCAGGAGGACCACTTCCTTAAGACCAAGAACGAGATGCTCGACGAGCTTGCCGTGTTCTTGGGCGGTCGCGTTGCCGAGGAGCTCATGTGCGATGACATCACGTCGGGCGCGAGCAACGACCTGGAGCGTGCGACCAAGATGGCGCGCGAGATGGTTACGCGTTTGGGCATGAGCGAGGAGCTGGGCACGCAAGTGTTTGGCGAGGCGCAGCATCAGGTGTTCCTTGGTCGCGATTACGCCGATCACCAGGATTACTCCGAGGAGACGGCACGCCGCATCGATATCGAGGTTCAGCGCATCATGCGCGAAGCCCATCGTCGTGCGGTCGAGATTTTGGATGCCCGTCGCGATCAGCTCGATCTGATGGCGAAGGTGCTGCTTGAGCGCGAGACCGTCGAAGGCGACGCCGTGAACGCCCTGCTCGACAACGAGTGGAATGCCTACCTTGAGCGCGAGGGCGATATCCTGGCGGCCAAGGAGGAGCGCAATGCCAAGGCGGCCGGCATGCCGACCAAGAAGCGCGCGCCTCGCATGAGCGAGGAGGAGCTGGCGGCTGATGCCGCGGCCTTTGCGCAGGCGGCCATGCAGGAGGATGCCGAAGCCGCATCCGATGATGCTGACGATGACCATGCCGTCGTCGGTGCCGATGCCGACACCGACGCTGACAAATAGTCTTTGTGGCGAGAGCCTTCGCGGGGAAACCTGCGGAGGCTTTTTCTTTTGAGCGATATGGGGCCGTCTGTTGATTGGGGACAGACTTAAATGAGCGTTTTCACGCATTTAAGTCTGTCCCCAATCAACATTGCTGCGGCACTTTGCTCGGCTAAAGCGTACAATAGCGCCTATGCGAAAGGGGAACAGATGATCAACGAAACTATGTATGCTCGCGGTGCGGAAAGCTCCATCATCCGTGAGATTTTTAGCTATGGCCTTGAGCGCAAGGCGCAGATCGGTGCGGAAAACGTATTCGATTTTTCGCTGGGCAATCCGAGCGTTCCAGCGCCCGCTGCCGTGGCTGAGTCGATTAAGAAGGCCCTGGAGCTGCCGAGCGACCAGCTGCACGGCTACACGCCCGCACCGGGCCTGCCGCAATGTCGTGCCGCTGTGGCCGAATCGCTCAACCGCCGCTTTGGCACGAGCTATGAGGGCAAAGACGTCTTTATGACGGTGGGTGCCGCGGCTTCGCTCACCTGCACGCTCAACGCCGTTACGAACCCGGGCGACGAGGTTATTGTTATCGCCCCGTACTTTCCGGAGTATCGCGTTTGGATTGAGAAGGCCGGCTGTACGTGTGTTGAGGCGCTCGCCGATGAAGATACGTTCCAGCTGAGCGTGGACAACGTGCTCAAGGCGATCAGCGATAAGACGGCGGCCGTCATCATCGACTCTCCCAACAATCCGACCGGTGCCGTATATACATGCGACACGCTGACGCGACTGGCCAACGTTCTGCGCGAGGCCAACGCTCAGCGCGATTCCGAGAATCCGATTATGCTCATCTCGGATGAGCCGTACCGCGAAATCGTGTACGGTGCCGAGGTGCCTTGGGTGCCCTCGATTTACGAGCACACCATCGTGTGCTACTCGTATTCCAAGTCGCTGTCGCTGCCGGGTGAGCGCGTGGGGTGGATCTTGGTTCCCAACACCAATCCGCAGGCCGCCCGTCTGATGCCGGCTGTTGCGGGTGCTGCCCGTACGCTGGGTTTTGTATGCGCACCGGCACTCTTCCAGCGCGTAATTATCGACTGCATTGATGAGCCGAGTGACGTTGAGGCCTATGCACGCAACCGCACCGCGCTTACCGACGCACTGGCGGAGTATGGCTACACCTATGTTGAGCCGGATGGCGCGTTCTACCTATGGGTGAAAGCGTTGGAGCCCGATGCGAATGCGTTTTGCGAGCGCGCAAAGAAGTATGAGTTGCTTGCGGTTCCCTCGGACAGCTTTGGTATGCCGGGTTGGTTCCGCCTGGGCTATTGCGTGAGTTACGAAACGATTGTCAATTCGCTACCCGCTTGGAAACAGTTGGCGGACGAGTATCGTTAAAAGCAAAGCGCTCTGCCTACAATGTTTTACGTGAAACGGGGTTTGGTGTTAAGCCGGACCCCGTTGTCATGGACGTTGTGTCTTTGGGATGGAGTGGTTTTACGACTATCGAAGGCTATGCGTACAATGAATATAAGCGACGGCCGTGCCAGATAAGGAGACCTGATGCCCTACCTGCTTTCTTGTGACATTCATACCCATACGATGTTCTCTGCGCATGCATATTCGACCATTGAGGAGAATGTGTACTGGGCGGCAGAGCGTGGTCTGCAGGTGCTCGGATCTGCCGACCATTTGAGCTCTATGGTTACGGCTTGCCCCAATGACCTGCGCAGTTACCAGTTCTTTATCAACCAGGATATCTGGCCGCGCATTTGGAGCGGCGTGCTGGTGCTGCGTGGTGCCGAGGCCGATATCGTTTCGCTGGACGGAAGCCTGTTTGGCGAGGACACCCCTGTCACGCTCGATATTGCCGGCGATTCGTACAGCCGTCAGCATTCGCTGTTCGATTTGGTTACGCGTAATTTGGATTATTTGGTTGCGAGCGTGCATAATCCGCAGATTGCTGAAGGCGCGACGCTGGCCCAGACGACCGAGATGTATATCAATGCCCTGGAGCACCCCAAGGTGTTCATGCTGGGTCACACGGGGCGTTCGGGCGTGCCGTTCGATATCGACGAGGTGCTGTTGGCGGCTAAGGCCAAGCACAAGATTATCGAGATCAACAACCATAGTCTTGAACACGGTGTCGACACTGAGCATTGGGCCGTATGCCGCAAGATCGCCGAGCGCTGCGCCGAGCTGGGCGTGGGCATTGGCGTTTCGACCGATGCGCACATTGGCATGGCAATTGGTAAGCTCGATTACGCTCGCAAGATGCTCGACGAGATTCACTTCCCGTTGGATCTGATCGTGACGCGCGACCGCGAGACGCTGCTGCGCGAGATGGCGGCAGCTGGCGTGTGCGATCTGCGCAATGGGATGTAGCGGAGTTTATAAACCAAGCGAAGGGGGCGGCCCAGGCGGGTCGCCCCCTTTCTTGTCCCAAAAATCTACTGAGGCTGGTTAGCGGCGTTCGAGGACCGCTACGGTTTCGGTGTGGTCGGTGTGAGGGAACATGTCGACGGGCGTGATCTTGAGCAGTCGGTAGCCTCCGTCGAGGAGCTGATGCAGGTCGCGCTCTTGAGTCACGGGGTTGCAGCTGATATAGGTGATGCGGCGCGGTTTAAGTGCGCAGGCAGCTTCGAGGAACTCGGGCGTGGAGCCGGCGCGCGGCGGGTCGATGGAAAGAATGTCGACGCGTTCGTTGTTGTCGGCGGCATCGAGGATATAGTCGGTCGCATCGTCGGCCATAAACCAGGCGCTGCGGGTGAGGCCGTTGAGCTCGGCATTGCGGCGTGCGTCGGCAACGCCCGCCGGGTTGCGCTCCACGCCGAGCAGCATAATGCCGACGCCTCTGTCCTGGGCATCCTTCGCGGCGCACAGACCGATAGTTCCGCTACCGCAATAGGCATCCATGAGTACGTCGCCCTGCTGCAGGTCCATGCCGTCAATCGCGAGCTGATAGAGCAGCTCGGTCTGCTGCGGGTTGGTCTGGTAGAACGCGGTGGGGGAGATATCGAACTCGCAGCCGAGCAGCTGGTCGCGCATGCACTCGGCGCCATATACAATGCGGGTTTCCTCGCCGAGGATGGCGTTGCCGGGACGTCCGTTGATGTTTTGGGCGACGGTGACGATGTGCGGATTGAGTGCGGCGACAGCCTCAAAGAACTCCTGCGCATGCGGCAAGTCGCGCTGAGCGGTCACGAGCGTGACCATGACCTGGTCGGTATGCCAACCGCAGCGGACGACGGCATAGCGAAGCAAACCAAGATGCTTGTCCTCATTAAAGGCGGGAATATGCAGCCGCTCAGCTTCGCGTGCGATGCCGTTGAGAATCTGACGGGCGCCCGGTGCCTCGACGGGGCATTCGGGTACGGCAACGATCTTGTGCGTGCCGCGCTCAAAGAAACCGCAACGGACGGCGCCCTCCTTACCGGGAGCAAAGGGAGTGGCGGCCTTATGACGAAAGCCACGCGGCGCAGGATATTTGCCCGGGTCGCCCAGGGTGACTCCCATACCGCGAATGGGGTCGACGCTAATACCCTCGCGCTCGCAAAGAGCAGCAAAAAGCTCCTCCATGGCGGCCTGCTTGGCGGCGAGCTGCTTCTTATAAGGACGATTGAGCGCCGTACACCCACCGCAAGCTTTCATGATGGAACAAGGAGACTTGGGATCAACGGCCTTGCGCGCAGACGGAACCGGATTCTTATACGGGCGCTTGGAGCGAGTCTGAGATGCCTTATCCTCGCTCCGACGAGAGCCGGGACGCTTGGCCTTAGCCTTGCCCTTAGCCGACTTACCCTTCGCATTCAGAGGCGACTTGGATTTCTTAGAAGATTTTTTCTCTCCCGACCCCTCAGCTGCCTCGATCAAAGCACGACGAGCCTTACGCTCCGCACGAGATTCTGCCATGAATTAACCCCACTAATTTACAAATTGAAATCTGAAAGCATTGTACCGTGCCAAGCTAGCGGACGATATGCAAGCGCCCATTTCATGTCAGTGATAAGCCCAACGACGTTTGCCCGCCGGGTGCCGGGGCAGGGGTTAAGTTTGTCGCGAGTTCCGCACGAACAGGAGAGCACTTAATGTGCTCTCCGTCGTGAGCAGGACTGTAGAGCAGCAAACTTAACCCCTGCCCCGGCACCCGGCGGGCAAGCCCTCCCTTGTACTCCATCTCACTAAAGTGTATGATTCTGAACGTTACATGACTCACTTTACCTAACTAAAGTGCCATCAAGGGGGAGTACTATGAATACCGATATGTCTCGTCGTCAGTTTGTTGGTCTAGCCGGCTCGCTCGCCACGGTGCTTGGCCTTGGTCTTGTCGGTTGCGGCGGTGGTGCCGGCAAGGGCTCCGCTGCTGGCTCTGCCGCGGCCAAGGATGTGAAGGGCGCTGCGGAGTCCAAGAAGCTCGTGGTGGGCTTTGATAAGTCCTATCCTCCGTACGGCTTTGTGGGCGACGATGGCGAGTACACCGGCTTTGATCTCGATCTGGCCAAGGCTGTTGCCGATAAGCAGGGCTGGGAGGTCAAATACGAGGCCATCGACTGGGACGCCAAGGATACGCTGCTCAACTCGGGTGCCATCAACTGCATCTGGAACGGCTTTACCATGGAGGGCCGTGAGGACGACTACACGTTCTCCGAGCCGTACATGCTCAACGAGCAGGTGCTGGTGGTAAAGAAGGATGCGGGCATCAAGAGCTGGGACGATCTTGCCGGCAAGACCGTGATTACCCAGACCGATTCCGCTGCGCAGGATGTGCTCGAGGGCGACCAGAAGGATCTGGCGGCGACGTTTGCCACGCTCGACACGATCGGCGAGTACAACACGGCCTTTATGCAGCTCGAGAGCGGCGCGGTCGATGCCGTGGCTTGCGACCTTTCGATTGCCCCGTATCAGCTTGCCGCCAAGCCCGATGCCTATACGCAGCTTGATGAGCCGCTGTCCAGCGAGCACTACGCCGTCGGCTTTAAGAAGGGCGACACCAAGTCGGCCGATGCTGTAACCGAGTCGCTTAAGGCGCTCTACGAGGACGGCACGGTCAAGGACCTGTGCGACAAGTATTCAAGCTATGGTCTATCTTTCGATAATTGGGTTCTCAAATAGCCACAGCACCCAACCTTGCGGCTCCAACCCTCCTCGCGTACCAAAGTACGCTTCGTCGGGCTTGTCGCTCGCAATCTTGGGCACTGTGCCTATTTGAGAATAAGATCAGCCATTCTGTTGCTGCGAAGGAGAAGGTAGGTTGTCTATCCAAGTCATGATGCAGATGCTTGGCCAGGGATTCTTGGTCAGTTTGCAGTTGTTTGTGCTGACGCTGTTGGGGTCGATTCCGCTGGGAATCCCCGTGGCGTTTATGCGCATGAGCAAAATCGCGCCGCTTCGCTGGATTGCGCGCATCTACATTTCGGTCATGCGCGGTACGCCGCTCATGCTGCAGATGTTTGCCATCTACTTTGCCCCGTACTACGTGTTTGGCATTTCGCTCACGCCCGATTCCAAGTGGACGGCGTGCGTCGTGGCGTTCATCATCAACTACGCCGGTTACTTTGCCGAGATCTATCGCTCGGGCCTGCAGTCCATTCCGCGCGGTCAATATGAGGCCGCCGAGGTGCTGGGCTACTCGCGCATGCAGACGTTTCTGTATATCGTGATGCCGCAGGTCGCCAAGCGTATTCTGCCGGCGATGGGCAACGAGATCATCACGCTGGTCAAGGACACGTCGCTGGCGTTTGCCATTGGCGTGGGTGAGATGTTCTCGACGGCCAAGGCGCTGGTCGCCTCGCAGGTGAGCATGGTGCCGTTTGCGATCGCGGCGCTGATCTACTGGGTCTTTAACTTCGTCGTCGAGATGCTGCTGGGCGCTGCCGAGAAAAAATTGGATTACTACCATGATTAATTCGGTAATGAATATATCGAACGCGCGTAAGGCGTTTGGCGGCAATGAGGTGCTCAAGGATATCTCGCTTGAGGTGAAGCGTGGCGAGGTCGTGGCGATTATCGGACCTTCGGGTGGCGGCAAGTCCACGCTGCTGCGGTGTGCCACGCTGCTCGAGACACTCGACGGAGGCTCGCTCTCGTTTGGAGACCTTGCCGTTGCGACGGATGCGGGTTCGGGCGCGGTCTATGCGAAGGGCGATGTGCCCAAGCAAGCGCGCTCGCGGTTTGGCCTGGTGTTTCAGAACTACAATCTGTTCCCGCACTATACCGTGATGAAAAACATCATCGATGCGCCGATTCGTGTGCTTAAGCGTCCGCGCGAGCAGGCGGAAGCCCGCGCTCACGAGCTGATTGCGCAAATGGGGCTGACGGGCAACGAGAACAAGGTGCCGTGTGAGCTTTCGGGCGGTCAGCAGCAGCGCGTGAGTATTGCCCGCGCCA
>CABURG010000040.1 GCA_902493835.1 uncultured Collinsella sp.
CGAGGACGGCGACAACCAAGCCGGCGAGGTACTCGTAGCGGCCGTGACCGTAGGGGTGGCCTTCGTCGGCCGGGCGGCTGGCAAGGCGGAACCCGAGCAGACTCACGATGTTGCTCGAGGCGTCGGAGAGGTTGTTGAAGGCGTCGGCGATGAGCGAGACAGAGCCGGCGAGCAGGCCCGCGATGCCCTTGGCCAGACACAGGGTGATGTTGAGGCCAATGCAAATGAGGCTTGCGGCAAAGCCCGCGTTGGTGCGGCAGGAGGCATCGACCGGCTTGCCCTCGCTGCCGGGAACGAGTTTATGTACCAGTCGATGAACAAATAGCATGGCGATCGTCCTCACACACAATCATGGTTAAGGGGATAGTGTAGCCTGTGCGAACGAGCTATGTCCCGATGCTCAGAAAATGCAGCAATGGTCTGTCCGAGCTAACCAGTGACGCGGGTCGAAAGGGGCAGCGGGTCCCTTGCCACTACGTTTGCCGATAGCTATTAAAAAATGGGCGCGAGATTCGGCATGAAAAGGGCCACCCGTAGGTGGCCCTTGACGATTTGCGCTGCTATCATGCAAATTTGGAACGGTATGCTGCCCTCTACTTTTGAGGTTTTCGGTGCCGTTCCTTTTTATTTGATTGCCATGTATCTACCGTCCTTTGTTTTGGAGCAGTGTCGATCTAACTGGTCGAGCGGTTTGTACCTTTCTGACGCTTGTGTTGTCGCAAATTGCATCAATAATGCTGATGTTTAGGAAGCACGTGTTAAACACTTGCTAAATCCCAACCATTGGGAACCCTTCTTGACCAGTAATCCACATTGCTGGATAGCTTGTGTTAAGCTAAAGAATCGCTGGTTACACAAGTTGCTTTAAGTCAATGATATAAATTGGCGTTACGTTAGTGATGCTCATAGTGTGGGTCACACAACTAGGCAAATTATTCTCGCTGAACCCACTGGGTTCATATTTTTCAACCTCTATCCCTTCATCCTTTAATTTGGCAGTATCCTGATCGTTGACATCCCAACATACGATGTAGTCCATCTCATCGAAGATCTTTGTGTAATCAGAAAAATCGCTGATAATATTTCTGAGATGTGATTTGAATTCAATAATTGTAGTTCTGTCATTCACGCGTGCATAAAGATCGTATTTGTTTTGGTATCCCATATACATGGGGTCAATGCCAGTGATATCTCCCGACCCAATTAGTTCGAAAAATATAGCAACAACAGAAGCTTCCTGGTCATAAGGATTCTTCTGAAACTTTACCTTGGAGGAATGTAAATCCTGCTTATTATTTATCTTATCAAATACTTCTTCTCTATTGAAAGTAGTTGCATGAGCAGGTAACGCTCCAGCGGAGTATTTTGCAAGTTTTGCAAACTTATTAAATACTTGTTTAGCTTCCTCACGATATATATTCGAAGTTTTTCCTCTAAAAGATTTACGACCAATATCGAACTTCAGACTATCGTCCTCAAAGATGATAAAAAAGTTGGGCAAATATCCTGCGTTGCCAACAGATGGGGGGGGGTAACGGTAATTGCGGTAGGCATGCCCTTTGTAGCAGCTGTAATATTTCCGTTGAACAATAGATAATTCCAAGTTTGCATCCAATTCCGATCGTCCAGGTTTTCCTCGGTTGCAAGTTTGTTGATTATATCTATCTGGTCCCATGTTTTTCGACTAGGAACGAAGCAAGCCCAATACTTCAGCTCTCTATTGTTGTGCATCAAATGACTGTTACTCGATACGATTAGCTTATCCCGGAGCTTGTTTCGTTTCTGCGTGTCATCCCGATCAGAGGTATTCCATTCATCAAAGTCTTGCGTCGTGATGAAATCCTTTGTCGTCAATTTCTCAATTGGCGTCAGATACTTGTAAGGTATTGTCTCGGAATTGCAAACTCCATTAATGTCAGTCATCTCAAGATGAACTTTTATATCGAGAACATCGTCCCAGAGTGCTTTTGTGTTCCCGATAGCCGTCTTTGTCCTAAGGACAAAGACCATCTGGGGATAGCTGAGAGCGAAAACGTCCTCTTCATCAGCGCGTTCTTCGATGCCTAATACCTGAATCTTTGTATAGCTATTCCCGTTGGCTTCCAATGATTCTTGTTCCAACAATAGAGGAGTTTCATTCGTCTGTTTCTTCCAAGTGCTGGCATCTACAACAGTAGCCCTTGCAGCGGTCTTGCCATCCGATGTCTCAATAATAAACTTGGAACTTTGGAAGAGAACATATTTCAATCCCACACCCTTTTCGCCGATGGACAAAGGGTCATCAGATTTTCCGGTAGAAAATAAGTTGAGCAGCTGCGGAAGCCTATCAGCAGAAATGCCACAGCCTGTGTCTCTAATGGTGACATTACGTTTTTGGCAGTCAATTTTGATGTCAATGTTTCCGCTTTTTCCAGTCTCGTTAATTGCATCGACTGAGTTCTGGGCAAGTTCAGCGAATATATCCCAAAAATTGTTGTAGCTATCATCAATATCGCGGATCGAATGTCGCAGTGAATTGATTGATGATTTGAGAAAATCGACCTTTTTTGGCTCGCTCATTTATTACCCTTTCTGTTTTCCGAATAGAAAATACTTATTATCGCGACACTACCATGCCGAGGCCGGAGGTCGCCTGGGCGATGGACTTCTCCGGCGCGATGGCGAAGTCTGCGGTCTCGGTGCGGTACTCCGCTGTGCAAGAGGGCCTGTCTGCCATGGCTGAACACTCCTTTCTTTTTGGCGCTGAAACGATTATCGCCGCTTAACGCCATTCCTCTAAGTCAAGTGTTCAGGAATACGGTACAGCTCAGTTACAGCTTGGGGGTCGTGGACGTATCGAGATGCTGGGTCGCGCCGATGACGAGCCGTCCGGTCTTCTCGTCACGGTTGAAATAGATGTGCACGAATTTGGGGCTGTTCGGGTCGCCGGTGCCGGAGCGAATGTGCGGTTCGATGATTAGCGGTCTTCCCTCATAAGTATCCTCGCGCTGCCGCATGAGAGCGGCGTTCTTCCTCGTCGTCTCGCTCTCCTTGAACGATAGAGAGAGCCTCGTCCGCTCGCGAAACGCCTTTGCGATTCCCGCTCCGCGCTCGGAGTACAGCGGGTGCAGGACAGTGCACATGCAGTGCAGCGCGTGCCAGAACACGTCCGGAGCCGTGACGCATCCCTCGAGAGACTCCCATCCGCGCGCGGAGAAATCCAGCCTGTCCGGATATGCCTCAACGAAAAGTTTTGCGATTGTCGTGAGGTTGAGCTGTGGATGTTCGTCGAGAGCGCGAGCGAGACTGCAGTCCCTCTGCGAGGAGAAGGAGTGTTCGTATGCGGCGATTCTCGCGTCGGCGTCACGGAGTCGGTTTCTGCACTCGGTGAGCTCGTCCTTCAATCTGTCACGGTCAGTCTCGGCGCTTTCTGCTCTCTCGTCTACTTCGTCAAACATAGCGGTGAGCTGATCGATCGCCGCGCTCTCGATTTCCGTCATGCGCTTCGCCGTGTCGCGTTCGCGGTGCGAATGCCTATTCAGGCGCTTCACGTCATCAATGCGAATCGAGGTCTCCCAGAAATGCACGTCCTCAGCGAGGGCCCGCCTGAGAATCGCGTAGTGGTAATCGATACCATGCTCGCGAATCTGCGTCGTGGAGAAGTAGCGGTGCTTATACGAGTCGGAAGGATCGGTGAAGTCGGGGCGTGCGGCGTATATGCGAACCGCTCCTCCGAAACATCCGAGGTCGTTTGCGGGGAAAAGCGCGTTCAACGCGTTCATTGCCTCGCAATTGCGGGTGAAGTAGACGAGCGCGTTGGGTCCGAGCTGTCTAACGATGGTTTCCGGATCGAGGGATAGCCTTCCGCCGTGCGACGGGGCGCAGACGATTACGGGCACCTCGCGAGCAGGGTTTGCTATCTTCTCGTATAGGGCAGCGCACCCATCAATCTCAAACTCGATTGGCTCGAGGCTTAGGGGGCACCCGTCGACGGTGCAGGTAAGCTGATCGTCGTTCGCGAGGAACCTGACAAGGCCTGGAATGGTCGGGCTCGGCGTCTCCTGGAGCGGCCCGAGGAAGCCGGGAACGTCGCTGTATATCGTGATAATCGAAACCGTGCCGCTGCTCCTGGTGTGACCCTCGAATCCAATCTCGGTAGTCCACTCCCTAGGAGCGCACCCGATTTTACGGGATACCTCGGAATGTTGGCACGCCCACGTGTAAACGTCACCCTCGCGATGCATGCACGAGAAGAGGCTGACGTTCGCGCCGTCAGCCACGATCTTGTCCCCATGTTTGAGTTCACTCCATGCGTGCGGCTCGGATGGAAGTCGATAGTCGCCGTATCGCGCTTTCTTTAGCGACCAGCGCTTGAGGCACATAATCACCGACCAAAGGGCATCACCATCTGAGTTCTCGGCAACATCAAACTTGGCCTTGAAGAACATCGTACGGTCTAGGTCGAGCATAATCGCACTCCTTAGCGGAACAGTAGTCGATATAGCAAATTATATTCCTGGGGTAACATCTGGAGAGCGAAACCGTAAACGCAAATGCACCCTGTTTCTCGCACGTGCACCTGAGGCACGCGCGTCTGCCGTTCCGCCGCGTCCCGATGTGGTAGATTTGTCTTGGACGGCGAGCACCCCCGGGTTAGGAACCTGGGAAGAGCATCGCCGTCCATTTTTTTAATTGAGACGCGCCCCATTTTGGCCAAGCACCATAACCTGTTCCCCGCACGCGCGGGGATGATCTCAAAACCAAACGAAAGGAATTGTAATGGATAAGCTCCGATGGGTTATTGCACTTGACAAGGTTACTGGTATGCGTATGGCGTTTACCGTGTGCGACCTTAACCTCGTGCCATTTTATCAGTCAAAGTACATGATTGAAGGATACGATGTTAAGGTGTTAACAGCTGACGAGGCGCTAAAGTTCGCTGATGATGAAAAGGCGCGCGGCATTCTGTAGGCTTTAATTTCTGTTCCCCGCACGCGCGGGCGTGACTCTATTGCCCGCCGCACCGAGGGCATGGCGGCCTACTGTTCTTTGCACGCTGTATGCTTGTGGACTCCAAACCGAACCTCGATGGTTCAACTTCTTCTCCGTAACCCCACTCTTTTTTGCTCACTCCGGCGCCCAATTTTGGGCCACATAGGCATGGACAGCCTTAGCGTGTGCCCACACAATTAAGGTGTCGGCCCGTGCTTAAGGAGGACGTTTCCATGGACGAGATGTTTGCCATTAAATGCCAAAACTGCGGCGGCCCTATGTATTCACACCAGGCTAAGCGCAGCTTTGAGTGCGCCTATTGCGGCACGCTCATTCCGTGGCAGGCCGATGCGGGGGAGCCCAAGAGCGCCCTGGGCATTCGCCATGCGCCGCTGACGGTTGTCGATGGACTGCTTAAGCTCACCCATGTGTCGCAGCTCGAGCCTCCGGTGGACCCCGACTGGTATTTCTTCAATTCGCACTGGCGCAACCAGTCGGTTCTGGAGCATCTGCTGTGGGAAGACCGCGGCACGGCCCAGGAGTTCCAAGAGTCCACCCACGTGAGCATTCCCTGCCCCTTCTGTGGCGCGTCCTTTGAGGGCGAGTCGACCCAGCGCGTGTTTGAGTGCCCGTCCTGCGGCAATAAGATCGGTGCCGCCGACCTGCTCAAGCCGGGGACGTTTAGCAAACGCCTGACTATGGGCGTTGGCGCGGAGTACGTGCCCGAGCAGGGTATTCCCTGCGAGATAACGCCGCAGCAGGCGCGTGCCAATGCGCTTGAGTTGGTGCGCCAATACCCGGACGCCTTTGCCGGCCACGATGTGGAAGACGCGATCCAAAACGACATGATGCTCTTCTATTTTCCCATGGCGCTCGCGGACCTTCGCATGATGGCGTCCTTCTCGGGCAGGGGCCTGGGCAAGGAAACCCTGGTGTACTACGAGGTGCTCGACTGGGCGTATCCCAGGGCAAACTACCTGGACGTTCGCCTTATGGGCATTCTGGAGCCGTGGGACTTTGCCAAGGTGGGGCCGTTTGATCCTGCCATGCAGGAAGGCGACTTCCGCGTTGTCTCCGTCGACGCGTCCACCAAGGACCAGGTGGTCATTGATAAGCTGGCGCTCGACATTGCCGGCAACGATGCCGAGGCGTTCTTGGGCTTCAATAAAAAGAGCATCCGTACTTGGGCGCGCAAGGCCCGCAAGCACAAGGACGGCCTGATTATGGTGCCGGTCTACTTTGTCGATCGCCCCGCGCGGGATGGACGCGATGGCGAGCAGGTGCGCATCGCCGTGAACGGCCAGACGGGTCGCGCGGCAGCGGTGGTGTTTAGCGACAAGCGCGAGACGCATATCGTGGCGCCACTCAACCCGAGCCTGCATCTGTCCGGCGAAAGCACCGTTCACGCCACGCCCATCGAGGTCAAATACGTTAAATCGCCGTTCCTGTACCAGATCGTGCGCCGTGGGGGCAGCGAACAACCACGTCAGGTGGCGGCGGTTGCCGAGGGTTCCTGCCGAGAAGAAAAGCCCAAGCGCAAGGGCTTGTTCGCTGCGATCTTTGGTAAGTAGGGGAGCGGTGCCGGTTGACATGACGGCGCGGCCTGCGTGTTTTCTAGACACATTGATCCTTCATCTGCAAAACGCAAGGGGCGCAGAACGGTGTTCTGCGCCCCTCATCGAGTCGATGCGTCGTCCAAAAGGTCGGCTTGTTTATTCGCTAGCGCCTTCGTCGCTTTCACGGTCGTTGGCAAGCATTACCGTACCGGCGACCGTTGTCGCCACGGCGGCGGCAGCGAGCCCGGCGGCAACGCCAGAGCCGTCGCCCGTGTCGGCGAGCTTTCCGCCCGAGCCCTTGCCCTTGTTGCCCTTACCATTCTTATCAGCGCTGCCTGCGTTGGAACCCGTGCCGCTGCCGGTGCCGGCGCCGCTTGCACTGTCCGAGGCCGCTACGGTAAAGCTTGCGGCTCCATCGCTGGCGAGCGTGTAGTTCTGCGCCGCGTCGCCCAAGAGACCGTTCACGCGCACCCAGTACGTTCCTGCGGCAAATGTTTCGCCCTAGGCCATAGCCGTGCCCGGAGCGCCGTCCGCGTCGTGCACAAACTCGAGATGGGCCGTGCAGGCATCGGTTTCGAGCTTGCCCTCGAGTGATGCCGCAATCTTGGCGCGCACGTCTTCGCCGGCCTTAAGGCCTTCGAGTCCCTCAAAATGGGGCGTCAGCGCGCGTGGATTGATATCGATGGGCACGGAGCCCCGCAGCTCTGTAACGGTCTCGTTGCCCAAGGCGTCGACATCCACGTATTCGATGGCAAACGCATGACCCGAAGCCGCCACGTTGAGTACGTTGCTGCTGTCGACGAGGCGGAAATGACCCTCGCCAACGGTCTTGCCGTCCTGGAGCGAGGCGTCGCTCAGCGAGTCGCCGTACGTCATGCGCATGCGGGTCGGGAGATAGTACGAAGCTGTCTGCTTGTGCTCCGTATCGTAATTGCGCTGATAGATGCTCCGGGCCAGCGCCGCATCAACAAAGTCGGACGCAATGATGCCAATGCGCTTACGGCAGTTCTCTTTTGTGCCCTCAACTCCGGTATTGTTTATATACGAGCTCTTGTACAGGTGCTCGTCGACTACTCGCGCTGCGGTAAAAGGGTTGTTTTGCGTGCAGCTAGTGTAGTTAATAAACCAGCAGCGCTCCGTTGCCTGCACCGTTGTCCCGTCCGCGGCAGTGATATCTACGGTGCTGGGCTCGAACTCGGCCGCCGCCTTCAGGGCCATATCGACCCAGTCGATCTTACTGGATCCCGTGCAGCTGTAATGGTCTTGGGCATATACCGCTGTGCTATAGGGCTCTTTGTCGCCCGTATTGCCCGCAGCCTCAAAGCCTTGCTCGTATTTCACGAGGCACATGGACTTTCCGGAATGCGCCTTGATTTTGTCGTCCCATTCGGTGAGGTCGAGGCCCCACGTGTGGCCGTCTACACTGTCGCCGGCGAGTTTAAATCGACGCAGCAGGACGATCTTTCCGCGCACCTCGTTCAGTGTGGGGACATGGCTCGACGTATAGAACAGTTTGGGGTTGTCGTCCAAAACCTTGGCGAAAGCCGTCGTAACGCTTTCGTCGGTAGCTTCGTCGTTGCCTCGTGACACCAGCATGATGAGCGCTTCTGACGGGTTTTCGTTCAAAAATGTTTTGAAGTAACCGATGACATCGGAGAGATGTATAAAGCCCCCGTCTTTTTTGAGCAGGTAGCATATTCCATGGTCGATGCCGGGGTCGCCTTTATCGTTGTTCTTTCCAAGTCGGATATCAAAATAGCGAATGCCTTCGAGCAACTGCGTGGGGATGTAATCCTGCTGGCACTTTGCAAGCGAGGTTTGGGGCTCGGTGTCGTTGTCGACGCTGCAGGTGCTCGAATCATGCGTGCCCGGGATGCTCAGCTCGTCGAGGTATTTGTTGCCGTCGACGTATTTCATCCAGCATGGTCCGTCGACGTAGCTGCTATACGTGATCCAGTCGATACTTCTAACCGTGGTATTGATCTCGCCCTTGTCGTAACCGACAAGTTCGAGCTCCCACGGAATGCTCTTCCTCTTGTGGCAGATCTTGTTGTTGTCTTGGTCTTTGCCGTCCTTTTCTATGGCCAGGTAATTAATGTCTTTTTTCTCGTTTGTGCGGTCTCGGATGATGTAGGTTCCGTTTTGCTGGCGATCGAACGCAAAAGAGCGGCTGGGCTTGTCGTCATGCTCGCCACTCCATACGTGGATGACCTTTCCATCTTTGTCCGAGTCGCCATCGACCGACCAAATGCTGTAGCCCGTCTTCTTGTGCTCTTCGAAATTGAGCAGGGTGCGGATGGCATACCAATTTGTATTTTCTGTATCGGTCGCTACGTGCTCAAGGATGAGCTTGTTGGACGTGCCGTCATTAAACAGGTGGCAGACGTTGCCGATGACGTTGCCGTCTTCGTTGACGCTCGCGGTGCGAAAATAGCCCGCGGGGCGAAGGCGAATGACGAAATTGTCGAGGCTGACCGACGCTGTGGCAACGTCGTCTGCAAATGCCGCGCGCACGGGAAGGCCCAATCCCGCGGTTTCGGGCAGGCTTACAAATGGCGACAATGCTGCGAGTCCTAGGCCCAACGTGAATGCTCGACGGCTGATGGCGTGGTGTTCGGTCATAACTCCTCCGTTCGCAGGGTGCGGTTATGCACTCATTTTGTTCACTATACTGCCTGGATGTCTAAACGTGTTGGCTTAATTGTCTGCGCGGCGCCATAAATCGGCGGGCGGACGCGTTGGGGCGCTTGTCTATTTGTGCTGCTACCGCGCTGGGGGTGGTTTTGCCGCCCGGCACCCTCGCGTTCGTCGGCTACCGGCATAAGAAAGGGAGGGTCGGTTTACCGGCCCTCCCTGGGTACGAAGCGCTGGGGTACCGTCGCTTGTTTGCACTGCGACCGTGTTTCCCGTTGCGCTCGCCAGTCGCTTAGCGCTTGATCTCGATATCCTCAAGCTTGACGTCCATGGCCTCGGTCTTGGCCTCGGCAATGTCGTCGGCAAATTCCAGGGACTTCATCATGGTCTCGACGGCATCCTTGTGTTCCTCGACGTTGTCGATGCGCACGTACACGCTGCCGCCGTCAACGTCGGTGAAGTACTCGGTCGTCACGCCGCCCGAGTGCGTGTAGGAAGCGTTGCGCCAGGTCCTGCCGTTGTACTTGACGGGGTCATTCTCGGTCCACTCAAAGCTGGCATTCCACTTTGCCTCGTAGTCGAACAGTTCATCGGCGTTCTTGTCAGGATCGAAGACGGGGATGAAGCGGTCACTGGCATGCTCGCTCTCGGTGAACTTAAACTGGGCCCTGTCGGCGGTATCGCCTGCGACGTCCGTGATTTCGACGCCCTCGGGCACCTCGACTTTAAACCAAATGAAGTCAGTCCTCATATCCACGGCTGGCTTTTCCGCTCCACCGCCACCGCCGCTGCCGGTAGCGCCGCCGCTGCCACCGCAGCCCACCAGGGCAACTGCGGCAAAGAGACTGATGCAGAGGGTGAGAATCGCAAAGGCCTTCTTTTTCATGGTCGTGTCCTCCTCGATCTGTAACCGCCCATGGATTACCTGTCTTTACTGTACGCGTGGACGGCTCGCTAGGGTGGGCCATGTGTCCCATTCTGAGGGCCGGATTTGCGCCGTTAAGTGGCAATATGTTCGGGCGCAAAAGAGGGGAGGGCTGGTGCTGTCGGCCCTCCCCGGGTTGGGCGCCCGTTGTTTTAATGGGGCGCATGTGCGCGGGTGCGCGTAGGCGCGTGCGGGTGTCCCGTTACTTGATCTCGATGCTCGAAATCTCGACTTCGCGTGCCTCGGAAACCGCTTCCGTCATGTCGTCGGGGAACTCGATGGAGTTGAGGAGCGCCTCGGCTTCTTTCTTATGCAGATCGAAGTTCGAGATGAGGACGTAGACGCTTCCCGGCTCAACATCGGTAAAAAGCATGGTTGAGATGCCGCTGTTGTCCTCGCATGTTCCGACGAGCCACGTCCTGCCGTTATACTCGACGGACCCGCCATCCTTCCACTGGAACGTATCCCCCTTCTTTTCCGCCTGGTCGGCGTGGGATTCCTCGGCCGTCAGCGCTTTTTTCCAAACGGGGATAAAGCGATCGGCCGAGGCGTTCTCGTCTTCGGGGAAGGTGAGCTGGACCCTGTCGGCATTCTTGCCAGCGGAGTCGCTAACGCCGACGCCTCCGGGCATCTCGACCTTAAACCAGATAAAGTCGGTCTTTTCGGCGACGGGGGCCTTTTCCTTGCCCTCGCTCTTGGCGGCGCTGCTGCCCCCGCTCGACGCGCTCCCGCCGCAGCCGACAAGGGCAAACGCGGCAAAGAGGGCGATGCAAAGGGAAAGGATCGATAGGGTCTTTTTCTTCATGGTGGCGTCCTCCTTGTCTGCCAGGGACATCGTGTGCCGCGGATCGCTGGGGCGGCGGTTACGCATGCGCATGATGTCTTTGTTTACTGTGCGGTTATTCTTCCATTCGTCGTCCGGTGCCGTGATGAGCTTGCCCCAACATAGGGCTCCTTACCTATATGTATGCCCCAGTTGCCGCTGCCCGGAAGTCTCGAAAGGTGGGCCATGTGTCCCATGTTTGCGGTGCCGACGCCTATCGTTCGTCATAGAAATCCGCGATGGCCAGGTGCGCTGACGCTTATGTACTTATGGGCTAGACTTAGCACCATTATGTGATCGATGCGGTCGGTCGGCGGTTTCCACCCGACCGATGTATATGACTTGAAGGTGCATGCGTATGAGCCAAGAGATGATGGACAAGACCTGCCGCGGGTTTGCCGAGGCGCTTGCCGCGCGCGAGCCGGTTCCCGGCGGTGGCAGTGCGAGCGCCTTTGTGGGCGCGCTGGGCGCCTCGCTGTGCGGAATGGTTGCCCGCTACGGTGCGACTAATCCCGCGCTTGCTGATCGTGCGGATGACCTGACGCGCGCGTTTGCCCAGGCTGATGAGCTGGCCCAGGAGCTTGTCGAGTTGGTTTCCGAGGACGTTCGTGCCTACAGGCGGGTGTCCGCGGCGTACGGTATTCCGCGTGACGATCCGGCTCGAGCGACCGCGATTCAGGATGCGCTGCATGTGGCCGCTATGCCGCCGTATCGCATTATGGATGCCTGCGGGCGTGCGCTGGCGCTGCTCGAGGACATGGCCGACAAGGGTTCGCGTCAGCTGCTGTCCGATGTGGCGTGCGGCGCCGTGTTCTGCCGTGCCGCTATGCAGGGCGCGAGCTTGACGCTCTTTGCGAACACCACGTCTATGAAAGATCGCGTTCGTGCCGAGGAGCTCGAGACGGCGTGTGATGAGCTGCTCGACACATGGTTGCCGCGCGCCGATGCGCTGGCGCGCCGCGCCGCCGACGCTGCAAGGAAGAGAGGATAGCCATGGCTGAGCTACTGAAGGGTGCTCCTGTTGCTCGCGCGCTGACCGAGGAACTTGCTATTCGCTGTGCCGCTTTGCGTGAGCGCGGCGTTGTGCCGACGCTCGCCATCGTTCGCGTGGGCGAGCGCGAGGACGATCTATCCTACGAGCGCGGTGCGCTCAAGCGCTGTGAAAAAGTGGGGATTGAGGTTCGTCGCATTTTGCTTCCCGCCGATGTTTCGCAGGACGAGCTGTTGACGGCCATCGAGGACATCAATACCGATTCGGCTGTCCATGGCTGTCTGATGTTCCGCCCGCTGCCCGCCGGCCTTGACGAGAACGCCGTCGCCGCAGCGCTCGATCCCGCCAAGGACGTTGACTCCATGACGCCGGCTTCGCTGCTCACCACGCTTTCGGGGCGCGGTGAGGGTTTTGCCCCCTGCACAGCCGAAGCCGTGCTTGCTTTGCTGGATCATTATGGCGTTGAGCTGGATGGAGCTAAGGTTGCTGTGGTCGGGCGCTCGCTGGTGATCGGGCGTCCTGTTGCTGCCATGCTTACGGCGCGCAATGCGACCGTGACGACGTGCCATACGCATACGCGCGACCTTGCTGCCGAGTGCCGTGCGGCTGATATTGTGGTTGCGGCCGTTGGACGCGCGCGCACGATTGGTGCGGACGCGGTTCGCGAGGGCCAGACGATCATCGATGTGGGCATTAACTGGGACGAGGCCGCCGGCAAGCTGGTCGGCGACGTCGATTTTGATGCTGCGGAGCCGGTTGTTGGCGCCATCACCCCCGTGCCGGGCGGCGTGGGCGCCGTGACAACGGCGATTCTCGCCAAACACGTGATCGAAGCGGCCGAGCGTGCATCGAAATAGGCGTTTTGGGCTGTTTGAGGGGGTTAGCTATATACCACGTGGTCAAACAATGCCAAATATGAGTACTGTTGCCAAGATAGTCAGATCGCGCGAATTTTTGTGGTGTAAGAG
>CABURG010000041.1 GCA_902493835.1 uncultured Collinsella sp.
AGACGATATGAGCAGGACATAAAAACATTGAGAGCCCCTGCTGCATGAAAGACCGCGGATTAGGCCGACAATGGTGAGTGTCTAATCCAACCGTGGCGGCCACGCCGCATTCATGGAAGGGGCTCCCATGCTCGATACTACCACCTTCATCGGCCTCGACGTCCACGCCCGCTCGATAAAGGCCGTCTCCCTCGACGTCATGACCGGGGAGGTACGTGCCGCGACCTTCGGCTACGACGCCGGCGCCGTCGCGGGGTGGGTCCGCTCCGTGGACCCCAGGGCCAGGTGCGTGTACGAGTCCGGGGTCACGGGCTTCGACCTGCAGAAGAGGCTTTCCGGCCTGGGGGTCGACTGCGTGGTCGGCGCCGTCTCGAAGATGATCAAGCCCAGCGCGGACAGGCGCAGGAAGAACGACCGCAACGACGCCGAGTTCCTCGCCCGCATGCTGTCGGTCGGCAACGTGGTCGAGGTGTGGGTCCCCGACGACGAGTGCGAGGCCGCCCGCGACCTGACCAGGGCGCTCGAGGACGCGAGGGACGACCTCTCGCGCTCGAAGCAGCGGCTCTCCAAGTTCCTGCTCAGGCACGGGCTCGTCTTCGACGAGAGGACGCCCACCGGCCGCAGGAAGGGCAACTGGACCCGGGCGCACTGGTCCTGGATCGAGTCGATAAGGTTCGCGGAGGGGGCCGACAACGACGTGCTCGCCTACTACGTCGACGCGGTCAGGCGGGCGGCGGAGGAGAAGGCGAGGCTCGAGGGGCTCGTCGAGGCCGAGGCCCGCAAGCCCAGGTGGAGGAAGAGGGTCGACTCCCTCCGCTGCCTCAAGGGCGTAGACACCGCGTCCGCCGCCGACCTCGTGTTCGAGGCCGGCGAGTTCTCGAGGTTCAGGAATGCCCGCTCGTTCGCGGCGTGGGTCGGCCTGACGCCCTCCGAGCACTCCAGCGGGGAGAGCGACCGCAGGGGCGCGATCACCAAGGCTGGCAACAAGCACCTGAGGAAGACGCTGGTCGAGGCCGCGTGGCACTACCTGACGTGCTCGGGGCGGCCGAAGGACCTCGCCAAGGGCCAGGCCCCGGACCGGGGCGCCCGGAGGCATGCCGCCAAGGGCGTGCGGAGGCTGGTCGAGAGGCGGGAGGCGCTGCTCGCGCGCGGGGTCCACGGCAACAAGGCGAACGTGGCCACGGCGCGCGAGCTCGCCTGCTGGGTATGGGCGGTCGGCCTCATGGCCGAGGAGGCGTAGGGGGGGGGCGGTCCCCCGCACATAAGCCAGTCACCCCGGAAGCGGTTCGATCCGAAGCCGTTGAGGCGAACCTCAGGTCCCTTTTCTGCGAGCGCCCAGGGCGCCACACGCGTGCACAGACTGTCGGTTCGACGTAGAAGCCTCAGCCGTAGCAACGGATTGCCCAGCGAGAGATCGCCGCGGGCGGATATTAAACTGCAAAGACGAGCGTCGGTAAGACATGCCGAGGTCGCCGCGGACGGGCTGATATAGGGAGAGGGCCTGACCCCATATCGTTGGGGCCAGGCCCGATTTTGCCTCTTGACAATGTCCTGCTCATATTAAAAGGAACGTCCCCAAGTGCCACATCTGTCCCCTTTGCACCAAAATGGTGCAGATTAACTTGTCCCCCATGTGCCAAGCGTGCCGCGGGGGCTGCGTTGTGACACAATGGCGTTTGTTCGATTCGTGACGCGAAAGGCCAAACATGGCAAATAAGAAAAAGAACTCCGAGGCCGCGCCGACGCCCGAGCAGCAGGCTCGCGCTGCCTCCAGCTCTCGTAAGAAGCGGCGCAAGACGTACGTGTCTAAGACCGTCAAGATCGTTCTGGTGGTCATCGGCGTGCTGGCGATGCTGCTTTCCGTCTCGGCCATGGCGTGCTCCGGCCTTATGTCGCAGGCAGAGGATACCTCGGGCTACAAGCTTACCGGCGGTGTGGCTGCTACTATCAACGGCACCAACCTCACCGAGGACACCGTGACCAAGCAGATCATGAGCATGCGCACGTCCTACGGCTACACCAAGGACAAGGACTGGGCGCAGTATCTGGTCGACAACGACCTCACACCCAAGAAGTACCGCAAGCAACTCATCGACTCCTACACGCAGCAGATTCTGCTTCAACAGGCACAGAAGGAGAACGGCGTGACGGTGTCGGACGAGGAGGTCGAGAAGGCATGGAAGGACGCGTGCAAGAGCGCGGGTGGTGCCAAGACCTTTAAGAAGACCCTTAAGACCTACGGCTATACCGAGGATACCTACAAGGACTCGCTCAAGGAGAGCCTAGCACAGCAAAAGCTTAAGGATGCCGTGGCGCCCACCAGCAAGCCCAAGGACAGCGAGATCGTCGATTACATCAACGAGAATCTGTCTAACTACAACGATGCTCGCCGCTCGTCGAACATCCTGATCAAGGTTGATTCCGACGCCTCCGACGAGGACAAGGCTGCCGCCAAGGCCAAGGCGCAGGAGTGCCTGGACAAGATCAACTCCGGTGAGCTGAGCTTTGAGGACGCCGTTGAACAGTACTCCGAGGACACCGGTTCCAAGGAGAAGAAGGGCGATGTGGGCTGGGATAAGCTCACCACCTTTGTTGACAGCTACCAGACGGCGCTCGAGGGGCTCAACAAGGGCGACGTGAGCGGAGTCGTCGAGTCGACCTATGGTTACCACATCATCAAGTGCACCGACTACTTCCATGTCGATAATCAGGTCGATGACATCAACCAGGTGCCCAAGGCCATCAAGAAGTACGTCTCCAATGTGGTGAAGACGCAAGCGGCCAGCACTGCGTACAGCGAGTGGCTGGAGCAGTACAAGAAGGATGCCGACATCACCGTCAACCCCATGCCCAAGGACGTGCCGTACAACGTCAGCCTGAAGGGCGTCACCAAGAGTTCGACCGACGATTCGTCGACGACTGAGTAATCATGGGGCGGCGCTCGTGCGAGTGCCGTCCGCACTATTGAGGAGGATTTGCAGATGACCAACGAAGAGCTGCAGAAGGAAATGATTGCGGCCATGAAGGCCAAGGACAAGGTTCGCCTGTCCATCATTCGCCAGGTTAAGGCCGAGGTGAAGAACATCGAGGTCAACGAGCGCCGCGATGTGACCGAGGAAGACGTCAACAGCATGATCAAGCGTCTGATTAAGCAGACGAGCGAGACGTTGGAGATGTCCATCAAGGCCGGCACCGACCAAGAGCGTACCGACAACCTGACCGAGCAGGTCAAGATTCTGGAGAGCCTGCTGCCCGCACAGGTTTCGGGCGAGGAGCTCGAGGCCCTGATCGAGCAGGTTATCGCCGAGCTGGGCGCCACGTCCAAGAAGCAGATGGGCCAGGTTATGGGCGCCCTGGGCAAGGCCACCGGCGGCAACTTCGATAAGCCTGCCGCCGCAAAGATCGTCGGAGCCAAACTAGCGTAGGGGCCGAGCGGTACATAGTTGATGTTGAGGGGGCGTGACCATTGCGGTCGCGCCCCTTTTTTGTTGGCCGATGGAGGGCGCCTTCCCTGGCTGGTCATTGGGCGCTCATTGGGGACAGACTTAAATGAGTGCCCAATGAGCAGGTACTCATTTAAGTCTGTCCCCAATGAGTGGGTTAAAGGTTGCGGGTTCTTTACGGGAATGTAGTGTGGGCTGCGGAAACGCGGTTCTTTCCGTACAATAGTTCAACTCGTGTAAACGCAGGGAAGGGACATTCATGGCAGACATGATCGAGATCAAGCATCTCAACAAGTACTTTGGCGACCTGCATGTGCTCAAAGATATCAATCTCACCGTCAAGCGCGGCGAGAAGCTCGTAATGATCGGGCCTTCCGGCTCGGGTAAGTCGACGCTCATCCGTTGCGTCGATTATCTGGAGGAGCCCACATCGGGCGAGGTCATCATCGACGGTACGCCGCTCACCAAAAAGAATCACCTGGAGATGGCTCGCAAGTATAGCTCCATGGTGTTTCAGCAGTTCAACCTGTATCCCAACATGACGGTGCTGGGCAACCTGACGCTCGCGCCCATCAAGCTGCAAAAGAAGAGCAAGGAGGAAGCGACCGAGATCGCCATCGCCGCGCTCAAGCGCGTTGGCATGGCGCATAAGGCCGGCGAGTATCCGCAGAATCTCTCGGGCGGTCAGCAGCAGCGCATCGCCATCGCCCGTGCCCTGTGCACCAAGCAGCCCATCATCCTGTTTGACGAGCCGACCTCGGCGCTCGACCCCGAGATGGTTCAGGAAGTTCTGGACGTTATGATTGAGCTCGCGCAGGAGGACATCACCATGATCTGTGTGACGCACGAGATGGGCTTTGCGCGTCAGGTGGCCGACCGCGTCATCTTTATGGAGGACGGCCGCATTCTGGAGGAGGGCACGCCCGAGCACTTCTTCGATAACCCCGAGAACCCGCGCTGCCGCGAGTTCCTGTCCAAGATTCTGCACTAGGCGCGGTGATGGACATGACGGATATGACGAGGGCGGCCGTGTCGCGCCGTCACTTTTTGCAGCTGGCGGGCGCCGGCATGCTCGCGCTGACGGGGACCGCGCTTACCGGTTGCGGCAACTCCACCAGCGGCGAGGGCTCCGACAAGGGGTCCAAGCTTGCGGCCATTAAGTCGCGCGGCCATCTGAATGCCGGCGTTAAGAAGGATGTTCCCGGCTACGGCTATTACGACACCGCCAAGGGCCGCTTTGAGGGCATGGAAGTCGATTTGTGCTACCAGATCGCCGCTGCCGTCTTTGGCGTGAGCTACAAGGATGCCCGCGCCCAGGAGCTTGTCGAGTTTACCGACGTAACGCCCAAGACGCGCGGCCCGCTGATCGATAACGGTCAGCTCGATGTGGTCGCGGCGACCTACACCATCACCGACGAGCGCAAGAAGAGCTGGGATTTCTCGACGCCGTACCGTACCGACTACGTGGGACTCATGGTCAAGAAGCGTTCGGGCTTTACCTCGATTGAGGATCTGGACGGCAAGGTCATCGGCGTGAGCCAGGGTGCTACCACGCAGGGCCTGATCGAGCAGATGATCAAGGACAACGGCTTTAGCTGCGAGCCCGAGTTTAGGGCCTTTAGCGGCTACCCCATCATCAAGAGTTCGCTCGATGCTGGCAATATCGACGTCTTTGCCATGGACCGCTCCACGCTGGCCGGTTACATGAACGAGACCGTTGAGCTGCTGCAGCCCGAGGTCAAGTTTGGCGAGCAGGGCTACGGCGTGGCGACCAAGAAGGGCTGCGACCTTTCGGCCGTGGTCGATCAGGTGATTTGCGATCGCCTGGCCGACGGCTGGCTCGACCAAGAGGTCAAGACCTGGGGTCTTGTATAGGCGCATCGTCCAAGGAAGGAATCAAATGCTCGAAGGATTATTTGACGCCGACCGTTGGTCGACGACATTTCAAAACATGGGGCCCTTCTGGGAGGGCTTTGGCGTGACGCTACAGGTGGTCGTTGCCGGTCTGCTGCTATCGCTGGTGCTGGGCACGCTGCTGGGCGTGTTCTCTACCACTCGCTCGCGCGTGCTGCGCGCCATAAGCCGCGTGTACGTGGAGTTTTACCAGAACACCCCGTTGCCCGTACAGGTGCTCTTTATGTACATGGCCGGTCCGCAGTTTTTGCAGGCCATAACCGGTGCCGACCAGCCGGTGCGCATCGCGCCGTTCGTGCTGGGCTTCTTGGGCGTGGGCCTGTATCACGCGGCCTATATTTCTGAGGTCATCCGCACTGGTATCGAGGCGGTTCCGCGCGGTCAGATGGAGGCGGCCCAGAGCCAGGGCTTCACCCGTGCCCAGGCGTACTGGTACATCGTACTGCCCCAGACATTCAAGATCATTCTGCCGCCGCTGTGCAACCAGGCGCTCAACCTGGTCAAGAACACGTCGGTGCTGGCGCTTGTGGCCGGCGGCGACCTTATGTACCGTTCCGACAACTTTGTGAGTCTGTACGGTTACCTGCAGGGATACATCGTCTGCTGCCTTATGTACTTCATCATCTGCTTTCCGCTCGCCATGCTGGTGCAGTGGCTCGAGCGCCGCTCCAAGGAGCGTCCGCGCGGCGTGAGCCTGGCCGAGCTGGGGCTCGACAACGTAGAGGAGGCCTAGCGCATGGAAATCTTCAACGCGACCAACCTGCTCTACATTTGGGGCGGTTTTGTTAAGACGATCGAGATCTCGGTGCTGTCGATCTTTTTCTCGCTCATCTTTGGCACGGTGCTGGCGCTCGTTAAGAGCTATGCGCCCCGCCCGTTCCGTATTTTGGTGAGCGCCTATATCGAGCTGTTCCGCTGCACGCCAAACCTGCTGTGGATCCTGTTTATCTACTTTACGGTGCAGGGTTTGGACATTGTGATTTCGACCATCGCCTTTACGCTGTTTACCAGCGCCGTTATGGCCGAGATTGTGCGCGGAGGCCTCAACTCGATTCCTCGCGGCCAGTTTGAGGCAGCGCAGAGCCAGGGCTTTGGCTTCTTTGCCACCATGCGCTACATCATTCTGCCGCAGACGTTTAAGACGATCATTCCGGCGCTGTTTAGCCAGTGCACGACCGTCATTAAGGACAGCTCGTATCTTTCGGGCATTAACGTGGCCGAGCTCATGTACACGGCAAACGTCGTGATGGCCCACGCAATCGACCTGTCGCAAGTGCTTATGCTCTACGGCCTGGTATTTGCGATGTACTTTGTGCTCAACTTTGGTATCTCGCTGCTGGTCCGAGCGTATCAACGTCGTATCGTGGCAGCGTAGTCCTGCTTCCCCAAGCACGGCACCTTGCCCCTCAATCGTCGCTTGCGTACATTTAGTACGCGGCGCTCCTCTTTCGGGGCAATCTGCCGCACTTGGGAAACCAGGACGGTCGTAAGTGACAAAATGAGAATCAGGAATCGCCTATTTCTCATTTGTTAGAAAGGAATCGCGATGAGCGATCTGGAGAACAAGAAGAGTCCTGTGGTCATTACCATCGCGCGCGACTTTGGCGCCGAGGGTCACGAGATTGGCCGTATCCTTGCCAACGAACTAGGGATTCCGCTGTACGATAACGAGCTGCTGGTGCGCGCGTCGCTGCGTGCGGGCGAGTCGCTCGATAAGATGGCCGCCTATGACGAGCGCCTGGCTGTGGAGAACATGGCGTTTCTGCCCGACCGCTACGACGCCCGCTCGTACTCGGACAAGTTGTTCCAAAAGATGAGCCAGGTGATTTTGGATCTGGGCGAGACCGAGAGCTGCATTATCGAAGGCCGTCTGTCCGATTACCTGCTGCGTAACAACCCCAACCACATTGCCGTGTTGGTGACCGCTCCCTTTGAGGACCGTGTCGAGATCGTGCGCAAAAAGCGCGGCCTTAACAAAAAGAAGGGCGCCAAGCTGGTCAAGCAGCAGCAGAAGGCGCGCGAGGCATTCTATAAGCGCTACAGTGCCGGAAAGTGGAAGATGACGAGTGGTAAAGACATCGTCGTCAACCGCGCCAAGCTGGGCCGCGAGGGTTGCAAAGACGTTATTGCCGCAGCCTACCGCTACAAAGTAGCGCAGCTCGAGGGTTAACCGTCAAAACCACCACAAAGGGGACAGGCACCTTTGTGGTGGTTTTTGTTTTAGGCTGAGGGAAAGGCTTTGGTGAGACCGGCGCGCGTTTGCGTGTCGGTCTTTTGGTAGATGGAGCTCAGATGACGCTGCACCATGCGCATCGAGATGCCGAGCTCCTCGGCGACCTGCTTAAGCGGGCGTTCGTCTTGGGTCACGGCTATGAGCACGTCGACTTCGCGCGGGGTGAGTCCGTGGTCGGCGATAAAGGCCTGACGCTGCTCCTCGATGCTCGGCGCGGCGAGTGCTTCCTCGGCTCGTTGCTGATGTTCGCGCTCCTGCTCGGTTTGGGGCAGGCGGAATAGGCCCGCGGCAACGAACGCAACGCTGGCCGCTACGAGCAGCATGAGCGCGCCGATCATGATGAGGGCGACGTTGCCAGAGGTCACGAGCGCCAGTGAGATACCCGATGTGGTGAACGCGCACACATTGTTGGCCGCGCGACCCATGCCGGCCCAGAGGGCGGGCGCGTGCATGCGCGGTGCCAGCTGAGTAAACGTGGCGGTAAAGAACGTGACGAAAAAGCCCGAGCTCAGGTAAAAGACGATGAGGCCCAAGTTGGGATCGGCGCCGGCTTCCACGGCCAAAATTGAAATGGTGGAGAGTACTGTGACGCCGAGCATGACGAGCCCCATATAACGGCGCTCGGCAAGGTCAAAGACGATGCCGGCGACGAGACCGCTCGCTGCCAAAAAGAGGCGTGGCCAGGTCTGCACGGCGATGGTGCCGTGGGCGTTGGAGAACGTGACTACGTTATCGAGGGTGGAGAACAGACAGGCGAGAATCATGACGAGCGCAATGCTCCAGCACGCCTGCTTGGCGAGGGCATGCGAGGGTTCGATAAAGGGGTTGACGGTGTGGCTAGAGCCCTCGTCTGTCGCTTGGGGAGCAGCGCTCAGGGCGGAGATGACGATCGTCGTCGCTCCAAGAACGATGAGCTCTGCGATGCCGCCGCAGTCGAGCAGGTTAAGGGCGAACTGCATCAGAATGCCCGCGGCGTATGCCGCTCCTGCACCGGTGGCGAGCTTGGGATCGTCTTGGAACGCCATCGCGAACGCATGGTGCGCCGCAGCACCCAGCAGGCCGAGTCCGAGGAATGTGAGGCACCCCAGAATCTCGAGCGCAAGCGTGCCCGCGGGGAACTGTATCTGGGTCAATCCCAGGATGGCGATGGGGACGGCGGCGCTGGCAACTGCCTGGGGCTGGCCTTTACGCTGTGCGAGCCCGAGCAGTGGCGCGTATCCGATAAAGCCGATAACGCTGGCACCCAGGATAAAGCCCTGCGCGATCACTACACGCTCGGCACCGGCGAGCAGCCCGACATTGATATCGAAGCGAAACTCGGCGGCAAGAAAGACGAAGGTAAAGAGCGCGAGTGCCAAAAGCGCGTTGATTTTAGTCTTGCTCAGGTTCAAGAACGGTCCTTTGGGTGGACGGAACAATCGTGCCCTCGATTGTAGACCAGGACGGTATGGGCGGGTCTTTGGAAGGCGAAGACCCCCCGGTGATTGCACGCTTGTCGCCTTTTGCACTGGCAGATGCGCCGCATGTGAATTTGTGCCCTGGAGTCCGGATATCTTCCCGTAACATGGTGTTACAGAAGCATCCCTTACGGCAAGGAGGCTCACATGCGAAAGCAAATCCATGACAACTCAATCAACCGCGACCGCTCGTGCGCGCTCTCCCACGGAACGTGGCGTCGCGTGGGCGCCAAGCTTGCCTGCGCGGGGGCCTGCGCGCTCATGGCCGGCCAGCTGCTGCTGCCGAGCGTGGCGCTCGCCGCCGAGTGGGTCAGCGTCGGCGGCACGCAGTACGACGCGGGCACCGCTGCCGGCGACGAGGCGGGAACCTGGTCCTGGGATGGCGCCGACGACATGAAGCTCAACGGCTACGACGGCGGCTCCATCGGCGCCAAGGGCAACCTCACCATCGGCGTGACGGGCATCAACACCGTAACGGCCGATGCCAGGCAGAGCGCCATCGAGGTCAAGGACGGCAACCTCACCATCACGGGGGAGGGGGGCCTCAGCGCGACGGCCGAACGATGGTGGCGCAAGAGCGCTGTTAATGTCGAGTACGGTAACCTCGCCATCTCGGGCAACGTGACTCTCAACGCAACGGCCGGGACCGATACGATAGCGGTTTCGGGGGACGGCAAGACCGGCGGCGACGTAGACATCCGCGGTGCCAACGTTAACGTGACGGCAGCGAACAATGTGCCTGATACCATCGGCATTCACACGCGGGCAGGCAACATAACTATTAGCGAGGGCGCCGACGCCCACGTCGAGGCAAATGGGCTCGACACAGCCATTGCAGTCTGTGCCGAAAACTACTCCTCCGAGCATGGAGGCTGCATCGCGGTGGATAACGCAAAATTAAATGCGGAGGCGCGCAATGGGAACGGTGCGTCGCTCGCCCTGTATTCGGTTGGAAGCAAGACAGATTTATGTTTGAGTATTACCAACGGGGCGGATGTTGCGCTCGTGGTGAGTGATAGGGCCGATGTTTTGGATGGTGTTTGGATGCGCGCGCAGGACGGCGTGTCGCGGGTGCTCGTCGAGAATTCGAACCTTACAGCTCGATGCGGTGACGGAACTGGCTACAGTCGTAAACATGGCTACGGAATATATTCCCAATCCAGCTCCCAGTCCGCCATCCCTCGAATTGACATCATTAATTCAAATGTTGAGGCGTTGGGCTCTACGGCGGCAATCTACGCTGTCAATCTAGGTGATGCAGCCCCTTATCTTGCAATTGATGGCGGATCGGTAGTTACGACTCCCGCCGGCGGCACCGTGCGAGAAACTACGGGAAACGGACTCGTCATCGGTGCTGCCGGGTCGTCTACTATCCAGGATGTTAGGACTTCCGACGAGGTTGCCCGCAGCGTGGTAATCAGCTCCGGAGATGCGGTCGAGCCTGAGCCCACGCCGCAGCCTGAGCCCACCCCGGCTCCTGCGCCGCAGCCAGGCGGTGGAAGTGAGACGGGCACGCCGTCCGTGACGCCGACTCAGGCGAGTTCCACGGCTGCTGCCTCCAAGCCGGCCGCGAAGGCAGTTGCGGCTCAGAAGTCCGTGGGCGCCCTGGCCGCCACGGGCGATAGCGCCGCGACGACGGCGGCAGCCCTCGGCATTGCCGGTGCGTCCGTCATCGGCGCCGGCTTCGTTGCGTCCAAGCGCCGCGACCGCTAGCGCAAGCTTTCATAGCCATTTTCAGCCGCCGCGTGGGCACAAATGCCCTCGCGGCGGCTCTCTATATTTCAGCAGGTAGATGCCTAGGTTCGCAGATGCGAACCTAGGCATACGGAGTCATTTGGCGCATCTTGGTTGTACAGGACCACCACAAAGGGGACAGGCACCTTTGTGGTGGTATGGCCCATCGACCAAGGAGGCCGTTATGAACGGAAGCCACTTTGATAAGCAAACTCAGCGTGAGCGTACCTGCTCGCTGGTTCACGGTACCTGGCGTTGTGTAGGTGCCAAAATCGCGTGCGTCGGCGCGTGCGCGCTTATGGTCGGCCAGCTGCTGCTGCCGAGCGTGGCGCTTGCGACGGAATGCGCCGATTCCGCCGCTGGGACGGACGAGGTTGCCGCGGCTCCGGTGACGCCGGCGGTTGCGGAGGATGCGGCTGCAGCGACCGCACCAGCTGCTTCGACCGCGCCTGCAACCGATGCTGCTCCGGCGGCGCAAGCCACCGTTGAGCCTCAGCAGACAATCCCAGCCGATGCTGCCAATGAGTCTAGCGGTGCTGCGCTCGCTGGGCAAAACGCTTCTGGCGACGACAACGCCGCCATGCCGGCGAGCAACGCCATCATGCCCTGCGGCGTGACCGATGTTGTTGGCGGCAGCGACGTTAGGGTCAATATTACGGTGCGGAACAATTACACCGACATCAAGAAAGAAGAAACGATTGAATATGTGAAGGGGATTGCCCTTGTAGATGGAGACCAGTCTGCTCTCGATGGTAGCGCTTTGACTTTTATCGGCCTGGGGGACTTGATCGTCCATGCGGCGTATGACAGTGCGAGCAATAAAACAACGCTTACCCTGGATATCAGCAAGATTCAGAGACAGAAGGAGGAACAGAAGTACTTTACGGAGTACAAGGAGAATAAGTCCAAGATGACGACCACCTATGATGGATCCAAGCTTACGTATACGGGTACAGAGCCCGGGAATATCATCATCGGTGATCCGGACGACGCCTTTAAAGGAGACACCGAGGCGACCGGGAAACCCACTATTAACGAGATCCGGGATGACTACTACACCCGCACCCATGTCTACGAGAGGGCGTGCCTTGTTATCCCGGCAGCGGAATCAGAATCGGAATCCATCTCCTTTGCCAATGTTCAGAATACGAACTTCAATTGGCAGCTGGATACTGGTCCGCAGGCGACGGCAGGTGTCCCTAACTACGATGCAGATAAATACGAAATCGCTTATGAATGCTGGCAGGAATTTGAAAACAACGAACCCGTTGCTGCCTGGTATTCCGATAACGGCTCACATGGTTCCCTGCCGACTATTACAAAGTTTAAAAGCGGGAAAGAGTACGTGTATTCTCTTATGCTGAAGCCAAAAGACGGATATTCCTTCAACGATGAAACCGTTGTTACCGTAAACGGGGAAACCGTAAAGTCGAGTCTAAGCGGAGAATTCCTGTATGTCCCTGCTA
Source organism: uncultured Collinsella sp. (assembly GCA_902493835.1). GTDB lineage: Bacteria > Actinomycetota > Coriobacteriia > Coriobacteriales > Coriobacteriaceae > Collinsella. The sequence goes on from CABURG010000041.1 coordinate 12,248, forward strand.
TTAAAACAATTACGATGCCTGCTTCGTCGGAAAACGAAGCCCTCCATAACCTGAACGTCAACGACGTGAAGACCGACTACGCGCCCGGCGAGGCGCCGCGCGCGACCGCGACGATCCCCGCCGCCGATGCCGACAAGTACGAGATCGCCTACGAGTGCTGGGAGGAAATGGAGCTCGATATGGAATCCGGGGAGTCGGTACCCGTTGCCTTCTGGTATTCCGATCCCGCAAAGTACGCGCCGGGCATGAAGAAGATTGACCACTTCGAAGAGGGTAAGTTCTACATGTATTCCGTCGAGCTGAGGCTCAAGGGCGACAATACCGTGGCTGATGACTGCGAAATGAACGTCAACGGTCATTGGGCGCACCACATCAAGACCGTCAACGGCGTCTTCGCGCCAAACGCTGACAATATGCTGTGCGAGCAGCCGATCGACGAATGGCGGGCCATCGACGTTATCGAGATCAACGGCGCCACGACCACCTTTAAGGCAGGCGATAAGCCGGTCTTTA
>CABURG010000042.1 GCA_902493835.1 uncultured Collinsella sp.
GGCCGCGCCGCCAAAGGCCAGGCGCAAGGTTTTCGCTCGGTCAAGTCCTGGCTCGCACGAAGAGCACATTAAGTGCTCTTCGGCTCGTGCGGAATCTACGAAAACCTTGCGCCTGGCCTTTGGCGGCGCGGCCTGCGTCAACTATGGGGCAGCCCGGTTTTCCGTTGGCTGACGCCCCCACTCATGATGCTTGGGTCGGTGGGCTGATGTGTTGCGTCCCGTTGGGCTATAAGGTTGAAATGAAGGTGGACAGGCGATTTAGGCCTTCGTCCAGGTTTTCGTCGGAGACGCAGTAGCTGAGGCGTACGTGGCCTTCGGTGCCGAAACAGTCGCCCGGGACTAGGGCTACGTTTGCTTCTTTGATGGCCTTGATGCAGAAGGCTTCGCTGGTTAGGCCGTACTGTTTGATGCTGGGGAAGGCGTAGAAGGCGCCGGCTGGTTCCACTACGTCGAGACCCATGTTATTAAGGGCTGCGAGCACGCGTTCGCGGCGGGCTCGGTAGACTTTGAGCATGGGGGTTGGGTCGACGGTCAGGGCTCGCGCTGCGGCGTCCATCTCAAAGGAGACGGCGCTCGATACTAAGTATTGGTGGGCCTTTGCGATCTCGGCGATGACGGGGGCTGCCGCTGCGAGCCAGCCCAAACGCCAGCCGGTCATGGCCCAAGGCTTGGAGAAGCTCTCGATAACTACCGTCTGATCGCGAAGCTCTGGGTGACGCTGGGCAAAGCGCTCGTAGCCATCCACATAGACTAGGCGGTTATATACGTCGTCGCAGACCACGTAGATGCCCGCCTGCTCTGCCACGTGTGCCACGGCGTCGAGCGATGCCGCGTCGAGGATGCAGCCCGTAGGATTGTTGGGCGAGCAGATAACGATGGCCTTAGTCGCCGGTGTCACGCAGGCACGAAGCGCCTCCTCATCAATCTGGAATTGCGCAGGCTCCGTATCCAAAAAGACCGCTTTGGCGTGATTGGCCACGACAATGCTCTCGTACAGTCCAAAGGCTGGCGTGGGGATAATGACCTCGTCGCCGGGGTTGAGCATAGCCATGAATGTTGCCGACAGCGCCTCGGTCGCGCCGTCGGTCAGGATGACCTCGTCGGCGGAAAACGCCAGGCCCGCATCCCCCATGTAGGCAGACAGCGCCTCACGCAGGGCGGGGCGACCGTTGTTGGGCGGATAGTGCGTGTCACCGCGGTCGAGCGAGGCAGTCACCTCGGCGCTAATCACATCGGGCGTAGGAAAATCGGGCTCGCCAAGCGCAAGCGCGATGCACCCTGGGTGCTGGGCGGCGAGCGCGTTAATCCGACGGATGCCGGAGGGCTTGAGCGTGGCAAGCGAGGTGTTCATAGGCAGACGCATGGCGTTCCTTTCGTAAGGGTTGCACTAGGATAGCGCGGCGAGGCGCCACCAGACGGTGTAACCTAAACGGAAACCAACCGGAAAGGAGGCGGCATGGAGACAATCGCGCGCGGCGATGTACCAAAAACACTGCATAACATCGCGTTTGTCAGTATTCCCGAGAGCGCCGATCTTGAGTTTTTGCTCTGGGACCTGCAAGATGCCATCGCGGCCTATGCCCGGCTTTCCGGCGCCGTACTCCCCCACCCGGTTGACTTGAAGGCGGATGATGCCGGCAGCGTTGCCGATGGCATCGTGCTGGCCATTGAAGATGCGGCTGACGATGAGACGCTGACAGCTATCGAGCAGGCGCTTGAGCGCTTTGGCGGTACGGGAACGCGTGTCTATGCCGTGATTCGAGCCGCACAAGAGGGCGCTGAGCAGGCGCACGGGACCGCCGTTCGTCTACACAAGGCATGCGAGCGCCGTGACCAATTGTGGTGCGGCGGCGTTGTCATCTGTACCGGCAGCGGCATTGCAGCGCTTCGCCATTCCCCACGCATGGGCCTCTTGCGCCGACCATTTTCGGAGGCCATGGACAAGCTCGTAGGCGCCGTTCGCATGGGCTGCTCCGTCGAGTATGCGCAGCTGCTTGGCGGTGGCAATGCCGATAGCGTCGACGCCGACGGCATGGTGCGTGTCGAACCCGCGCTGCCCGCGCCGATCTGGCGCACTATCATCAAACATCTCGGTGCCCATGCTCAATCAAATATCTAGATTAGAGAGCAGCCCAGTCAACTGCCTCGCGCCAGCGCTCGACAAGGCGCTCCAGACGCCACGCCGCATTGGCGGGACTTGTCGACGGCAGAACGATGGCCAGCAGCCCCGTGCGCTCTTGTAGATAGCGCTTGTAGAGCCGACCAGCTGTACCGCCGTTGCATATCACCTGCTCAATGGGAGCTGCGTCGGTAATGCACTCGATATGTGCCGGCACAACGTTTTTAATGCTGGCGTCACTCGAGCCCTTAATGTCGCAGCTCTCGATCACATCCCACAGGGCCACGCCGCCGTTCAGCAGCATGGCCCGCTTGGCGGCAATCGAGGCGTCGAGCGTCGCGGGCTCGCCGCTTGCCAAAGGATCGTCCTCGTTGGGCGGCACAGGCACACCGAGGCACGCGGCCATCACGCGCCAAAAACGATTCTGAGGGTTGCCATAATAAAAGGCATTGGCACGCGAGAGCACCGAGGGAAACGACCCCAGCACCAAAACGCGCGAGTGCTCGTCAAACACGGGCTCAAACCCATGCTCAATATGTTGATAGACCTCGTCGGACGCAGCCATGGCCTAGGCCCTCAGCAGATAACGCACCTCGTAGGGTGCAAGCTCAAGGGTACCCGTCAGCCCGACCGTGGGCGCATCATCGGCAAGCAGATCGACAAAGGAGCCGTTGAGCTCGCCGGCGCCAAAGGTGTAAGGCTCGCCCACGGCGTTCACCGCCACGAGTACCGTCGCGTCGTCGCAGGCACGCTCGAACAGCAGCTGCTTATTCTGGATCACCACGTTGCGATAGGCACCGTAGTTGAGAGCACGGGCCGCCGCGTCGTCGGCCGAGCGAAGGTGCGCAAGTTGCGTGATGAACGCCGTCAGCTCGTTAGGCGAAGGCTCATCGAGCGCAGGCCGCAGCGCCCAGTCGCCATCGGGGCCGCCTTTTTCGCCGGCAATTCCCCACTCGCTGCCGTAGTAGACGCACGGGATGCCCGGCATGCCAAAGAGCATGCCATAGGCGGGACGCAGGCACGACTTGTCGGTGAGGATGCTTGCCAGGCGCGGCACGTCGTGGTTGTCAACAAACGACAGCAGGTGCTTGCCGCGGTAGATGCACCACTGATCGCCGCCAAACTGACGATGCAGCGAGTGCGCGATCTCGAACATGTTGACCGAGTTAAAGCTGGAGTACAGGCCCTTGTAGCACTCGTAGTTGGTGCAGGAGTCGAGCATCTCGTCGTTGACGATCTGATTGTAGTCGCCGTGGAGCGTCTCGCCGATCAGCACGAAGTCGGGCTTGAGCTCACGGGCAAAGGAGTGTAGGCGGCGCATAAAGTCGCGGTCGAGCATATAGGCAACGTCCAGGCGCAGACCGTCGACGCCAAAGACCTCGGCCCAACGGCGCACAGACTCGAGCAGGTAATCGACCACAGCAGGATTTTGCAAGTTGAGCTTCACAAGCTCAAAATGGCCTTCCCAGCCCTCGTACCAAAAGCCGTCGCCATAGCACGAGTCGCCGTCAAAGCTGATGTGGAACCAATCCTTGTACGGCGAGTCCCACTTGCGCTCCTGCACGTCGCGGAAGGCCCAAAAGCCGCGACCGACGTGGTTGAAGACGGCGTCGAGTACCACGCGGATGCCGTGGGCATGTAGCGTCTCGCACACGGCGGCAAAGTCGGCGTCCCCACCCAGGCGACGGTCGATATGGCGCAGACTGCGTGTGTCGTAGCCATGGTTATCGGACTCGAGCGGCGGGTTAATGAGCACAGCACCGATGCCGAGCTTCTGCAGGTAGTCAGCCCATTGGGCGATCTTCATGATGGGCGCATCGGGGTTGGGCGCGGCGTTGGCAGCCTGGGCGAGCTCATCCTCGGCAACGGGGGCGGCGTTTTCGCGCGGAGCCCCACAAAAGCCCAGCGGATAGATCTGATAGAACGTCGTCTCGTATGCCCACATAGCAACCTCCCGGTAAGCTCAACACAACGATATCCATTGTATGCCCAGCTTGTATCCTCTCCCCCAAAATAAGTTGCGGTGGAATAGTTCCTGCTTGGGCCTTCAGAGGCCTTAAACAGGAACTATTCCACCGCAACTGATGAGGGGACGTGATTAGGCGACGGGCTTGGCGCGGCGGATGGCCGGGAACAGCACGGTGATGGCGAGGATGACGCCCACGACGGTAATCGCCCCGCCCACGAAGCCGATCCAAGCGATACCGGGACCCGAAACCACGGCGCCGCCGATTGCGGTTCCCGTGCCGATACCCAGATTGAATAGGCCCGAGAAGATCGACATGGCGACGGCCGACGAATCCGCCGGCGTGTACTTGATGAGCTCGGCCTGAAACGCCACGTTAAAGGCCGTGGCGCAGCAACCCCACAGCGCGCAGACGGCAAGCACCGCCACGAGCGACGATGCGACCGGACCCATGAGCAGCAGGGCCACCGGAACGCCGGAGAGCGTGATAGCCAAGAACGGGAAGCGGTGCCCGTCGAACAGGCGGCCAAACAGCCAGCTGCCCACCAGACCGGAGAAGCCAAACGCCGTCAGCGTCATGGTGATGGCGCCCGCGTCGACGTGTGCGACCTGCGCCAGGAAAGGCTCAATGTAGCTGTAGCTTGCGTAATAGCCGGTCGCCATAAAAACCGTGACCGCGTAGAGCGCGACCAGGAACGGGTTCTTGAGCAGCTCGGGCAGCTGTTTGACGGTAAAGCGCTCGCCCGCCGGCATGGCCGGGAACACCGCGGCCTGGTAGACGACCGCGATGGCTGAGAGGGCCCCGACCACGGCAAACGTCATGCGCCAGCCCACGGCCAGCCCGATGGCGCGGCCGATTGGCAGGCCAAAGATCTGCGCGATAGACGAGCCCGTGGCGATCATGCTGATGGCGAGCGCCCCGTGGCGACTGTCGACCAGGCGAGAGGCCATGATCGAGGCGACCGACCAGAACACGGCATGCGCGCAGGCGACCACCAGACGCGCGCAAACCAAAATAGGATAGGTAGGCGCCACGGCGGACAGGAACTGGCCCAGCGAGAACACGGCGAGCACGCCGAGCAGCATACGCTTGAACTCGAAGCGCGAGGCGAACACCATAAGCGGCAACGACAGCAGCATGACGCCCCAGGCGTAGACCGAGATCATGATGCCGGCCTGGGCCTCGGTGAGCGAGAACGACGCGGCAATATCAGTCAGAAGGCCAATGGGCATGAACTCCGACGTGTTGAATACGAACGCGCAACAGGCGAGCCCGATAAGCGGGAGCCACTGTTTGAGTGAGATGCCATCTTGTCTTGCCTGAGCCATATAGGAAAACCTCTCCGATTGTCTTGAGCGGTGGGCGATTATATAGCAACGACCCCGCATCCGTCAGTACAGATGCGGGGCCGCAATCAACTCAATACACAGAGGTTGCGCCGTCAATAAATAACTAAGCCAACCCCAGCAATATGCCCGCCGAATGCACGACAAACGCCACGATCCAGGCAACCGTCACCTGAAACGCGAACACGGCAACGGCATAGCGCGCGCCCAGCTCGCTCTTAACGGCGCCGATGGACGCCACGCAGGGCGGGTACAGCAGCGTAAAGACCAAAAACACGTAGGCAGTAAACGGCGAGAACATGGCTGACAGTGCCGCGGGCGAGGTCGCGCCCAAAAGCACCGTGAGTGTCGAGATGACGCTCTCCTTGGCAATAAGTCCCGTGACGAGCGCCGTCGAGGCGCGCCAGTCACCAAATCCGAGCGGTGCCAGCACCGGCGCGATGATGCTGCCGAGGCCCGCAAGCAGACTCTGCGACTGATCGGCGACCACATTAAAGCGGATATCGAACGTCTGCAGGAACCAGATGACCACCGTAGCGGCAAAGATAATGGTAAAGGCCTTGGTAATAAAGTCCTTGGCCTTATCCCATGCCAGCATCACCGTCGTCTTGACGCTCGGCAGGCGGTAATTGGGGAGCTCCATGATAAACGGCACCGGATCGCCCTTAAATGCCGTACGGTTGAGCACCAAAGCCGCGATGCAACCAACCGCAATACCAACCAGATAGAGCGAGACCATGGCGGGAACTGTCGCCTGCGGGAAGAATGCTCCGCACAGCAAGCCGTAGACCGGCAACTTGGCCGAGCAGCTCATAAACGGCGTGAGCATGACCGTCATCTTGCGGTCGTGCTCGGATGGGAGCGTACGGGTCGACATGATAGCCGGCACGGTGCAGCCAAAACCGACGAGCATGGGCACAAAGCTGCGGCCCGACAAGCCAAAGCGACGCAGCACCTTATCCATGACAAAGGCCACGCGCGCCATGTATCCGGAGTCTTCCAGAATGGAGAGGAACAAGAAGAGCACGACGATAATCGGTAGGAAGGTCAGCACGCTGCCCACGCCCGTAAGCACGCCGTCGACAGCCAGCGAGCGCACCACGTCGTTGGTTCCGAACGCCTTGAGGCCCGCATCGGCCGAGGCGATGATGGCAGCGATACCGTCCTCCATGAGTCCCTGCAACGCCGCGCCGATCACGCCAAACGTCAGCCAAAAGACGAGGCCCATGATCACCAGGAACGCCGGAATGGCCGTGTAGCGACCCGTCAGGATGCGGTCGATCTTGACGGAGCGCACGTGCTCGCGGCTCTCGTGCGGCTTGACGACGCAGCGCCCACACACGTCGCCGATAAAGCTAAAGCGCATATCGGCCAGCGCGGACAGGCGGTCGGTGCCGGCCTCGCCCTCCATCTGGGTAATGATGTGCTCGATAGCGTCGAGCTCGTTGCGATCCAGGCGAAGCGCCTCGGTCACCAGCTCATCGCCCTCAACCAGCTTGGTCGCCGCAAAACGCACCGGAATGTGCGCCGTCGTGGCATGGTCCTCGATAAGGTTGGCGATGCCGTGGATGCAGCGATGCAGCGCACCGCCGTCTGGACCATCGGGTGCGCAAAAGTCCAGGCGACCGGGGCGCTCGCGGAACCGCGCCACGTGCAAGGCATGATCCACCAGCTCGCCGATACCCTCGTTGCGGGCAGCGCTAATGGGGACAACCGGCACGCCCAACAAACTCTCGAGCAGGTTGACGTCAATGGCGCCGCCGTTGGTCGTCACCTCGTCCATCATGTTGAGCGCGATGACCATGGGGCGATCGAGCTCCATAAGCTGCAGCGTTAGGTACAGATTGCGCTCGATGTTGGTAGCGTCGATGATGTCGATGATGGCGTCGGGATGCTCATCCAGGATAAACTGGCGGCTTACGATCTCTTCGCCCGTGTACGGCGACAGGGAGTAAATGCCTGGCAGGTCGGTAACGCTCGCCTCGGGATGGTTGCGGATGGTACCGTCCTTGCGGTCGACCGTCACGCCGGGAAAGTTGCCGACGTGCTGGTTGGAGCCCGTCAGCTGGTTGAACAGCGTGGTCTTACCGCAGTTTTGGTTGCCGGCGAGGGCAAAATGCAGAGGCGCGCCCTCGGGCACGGCCGTTTTTGCCGCACGGGGCGAATACGTCCCCTCGCCGAGCGCCGGGTGCTCCGTCGTGCCGATTGCGGCGTTAGCGCGCGGACCCGTATCGGTGTCGTGAACACCCACGAGCTCAATCCGCGCGGCATCGTCCTTGCGCAGCGTCAACTCGTAGCCACGCAGGCGAATCTCGAGCGGGTCGCCCATGGGGGCGTACTTCATCATGGTGACTTCGGTGCCCGGCGTTAGGCCCATGTCCAAAATATGTTGTCGGAGTGCCTGGTCGTCCGATGCCACCGATGCGACAACGGCGTCCTTTCCAATCTCGAGCGTATCGAGCTTCACGTCCGTGTTCCTCCCCCGGCGCCCATAGGGCGTTGCATTTTGTTAGCCATGGCTAACCGTTTGCCATGGCTAACCAATTGTAACCATGCATGATAGCGCGAACATGCAACAACGTTCAATCGACAGATTGGTGCAAGATCGGTGCAAAGGGAATTCTGGGCCGTGGTTTCCCAGACGGGCCTCCTGGGGAAACTGCATCCCAGAATTCTGGCTCGAAACGGGATATGGTTTCCCAAACAAGCCTCTTGCGGAAAATGCAACCCGGAATCCCCGCCCGAAACGGGACGCACTTTCCCAGTCGAGGCCCTATGGGAAACTGCATCCCGGAATCCGCGCCCAAACCGGGACGTAGTTTCCGGGCGGGGCATCAAAACCGAAATTGCGGTGGATTAGTTCCCGCTTGGACTGGTTGGGGCCTTAAATAGGAGCTATTTCACCGCAAGTTATTGAGGGGATGTCCGTCCTCTTACAGATGGCGCTCCAGGAAGCGGAAGGCCAGGCGAATCCAAGGACGGACTGCCACCTGCTTGTCCTCGTTGTCGACCGCGGTATTGGCGTTGCCGAGCGAAAGGCCGTGGCCACCCTGGTCAAAGACGTGCATCTCGCATGCAACACCCTCCTCGGCCATGCGCTGCGCAAACGGATAGACCTGCGCGATCGGCGCCGTCTTGTCGTCCGAAACGCCCCACACAAAGGTCGGGGGCATCTGGCGCGAAACGTGCGTGGTAGGACAAATGTCGGTCAGGTGCTCATCGGTCGCCTCGCCGCCCATCACCATCGACAGATAGTCGTTGAGCAAATCGCGCCCCGTCTTGCCACCCGTCTTGGGCACGCGCAGGTCGATGCGCGGGTCGCGCGTTTGCATATCGCGCACATAGGCAAGGTCGAGCAACGGATAGCCCAGCACCACGGCGTCGGGACGAATATCCTCCGGACGAGCCCCGGCAAGGCCCGCGAAGGGTCCGGTCTTCCACTGCGTTGCCAGCGAGGCGCAGATCATGCCACCCGCCGAGAAACCCACGATGCACACGCGCTTGGGATCGACATGCCACTCGTCGGCGTTGGCGCGCACGGTAGCGACCATCTTGGCGAGGTCCGTCTGCGGGTGCGGAAAGCTCACGTCGCCCGTGGCGCTCGTCACATAGTTGAGTACAAAGGCCTGGTAGCCGCGGTCCAAAAATGCAAACGCCACCGGGTCCTGCTCGTGCGGAGCGATATGCGTAAACCCGCCTCCGCCGCAGATGATCACCGCGGGGCGGCGGCCATTGGGCTTGTCGGGCAGCGGCTCGGCACCCAGATACGTAAACGTCGCCGGATATTCCTCGGTCGGCTCCTCGCCCCACAGCGCATGGTTCTCAATAATCATAGGTGCTCCCTCCGTGCGATTCGTACGCACTCGTTTTTCGCACCTTAGCGTACCCCACTTGAGCCCGCGGCGCAGAAACACCCCCGCAATAAGTTGGCCTTCAACTGATATATCACAAAATCGCTGTTCAGAGGTATCGTTGGGCAGCGTAAAATAGGGGCGCTGACCGTGCTGGGAAACACGTACGAAACGTTTCCGGCAAACCACACGCGTGCAACATGCGCGCCTGATACGTTGGAGGCATCTATGGGTCTGCTCGATTCGCTCAAGTCCACGTTCACTTCGTCGGGCGAGGCGTCCGTTCCGCCCGCAGCAAGCTTCGCTACCCGCGAAGGCGTCATCTACGCTCCCGTCAACGGCGTGCTCGTCAATCTGAGTGAGGTTCCCGACGAGACCATCGCCTCGGGCATGCTCGGTCAGGGCTACGGCATCGAGCCCATTACCGGCACCATTTACGCCCCCGCCAACGGCCGCATCGGCGCCACCACCGTCACCAACCACTCCATCGGCATGATCACCGAGGACGGCCTGCGCGTGTTCATCCATGTTGGCCTGGGCACCGTGGAAATGAATGGCAAGGGTTTTGCCCGCTTTGTCGAGATGGGTGACACGGTCAAGGCCGGCCAGCCGCTCATCAGCTTCGACCGCGACGCTATCAAGGCCGCCGGCCACGAGGACATCGTGACCGTCATCGTCTCTGAGCTCGACCGCCTCAAGAGCATCGACCACGTCGGCGAGTCTGGCACGCTTATCGGCGGCAATCCGCTCGTCAAGCTTGGCGACCCGCTGCTGGTTGCCAAGACCAAGTAGCCGAGCATCATCGCATAAAGGCTCAACCACCCGTACGTCTTTGCCGCATTTGTGTTGTTGTTTTTGCCTATGTAGAGGTTCTGAAACGTTTCTATATAGGCAGCTGAGCATCAACGCAGGTGCGGCTTTTGCGTAGCGAGGCATCGCCCCGCGGCATGTTGTTCAACCGCACGAACCCCCTTCCTTTGTCCGCGCAGAGCGCTAGACTGCTAGGTCGGCATTGGAGGAAAGATCGATGCAAAACACACCCACGGGCGCCGCACATGCCGCGCCTCAACGCAACCAACGCATCGTCGCGCTCGACGGGCTCCGCGCCCTCGCCATCGCCGGCGTCGTCCTATATCACCTTCGCCCCAGCCGCCTGACCGGCGGTTTTTTGGGCGTTACACTCTTCTTTACGCTGAGTGGCTATCTCGCCACCAAAAGCATTATGCGGGCCACGGCACGCGACGGATTCTCGTACCCGCGCTACATCTGCCGCCGCATTGCGCGCATGATGCCGCCGATCGTCGTGACCATCGCGCTTACCGCCGTCGCCACCTACATCGCGGCCCCGAGCCTACTCCCTAAGGTGCAGCAGGACGCCCTGCCATCGGCACTCTTTTTGAGCAACTGGTTCTATATCTTCCGTAACGTCTCGTATTTCGCCGCCGCGGGGCTCCCCTCGCCGCTCACGCACCTGTGGTTCTGCGCTGTCACTATGCAGCTCTATCTGGTGTGGCCGGTCATCCTTATGGCACTGTGCAGCAAAACCAGGTCGCGCAACACCGCCATCGGCATCACGATCGCATTCGCGCTTGCATCGACGGCAGCCATGGTCCTCATGTTTAATCCCACCGCCGACGCATCGCGCGTCTACTACGGAACCGACGCCCGTGCCGCCGAGCTTCTATGCGGAGCCTTAGCCGCCATCGCCGCGCCGCGTCTGCGCGAGATGCTGAGCGGTGACATCCATATCCCCGGCGCCAACAAGGGCATCTCAAAGGTCAACGCGATTTCTATCGCGTGGCTCGTTGCCGTTATAGCCGGCGCACTCATGCTGACCGGAGAGAGCGCCTGGCTCTACCGAGGCGGCTTTTTGCTGTTTGCCTTCGTCACCGGACTCCTCATCATCTGCGTGCAGAATACGGAGTGCATCGTGCGCCGTCTGTTGTCGGTCAAGCCGCTCGTCTGGTTGGGACAGCGCTCGTTCTCGGTCTATCTGGTGCACTATCCCCTACTGCTTCTTATGAATCCCGCAACCCGCACTACCCGCATCGCCTGGTGGGAGCAGGTATTACAGCTTGTACTGATTCTTGCGGTAGCCGAGGTTTTCTATCGCCTCGTCGAATGCCCTTGGTCCCACAAGCCGGCCCAACAGGACAGCACGGCAGGAAAGCACGTCCTCGCGCCCGCCATGGTGCTCCCCGCGCTTGGCGCCGCATGCGTCGCCGCACTTGCCTTCGCGCCGCTTGACTGGGCAGGCATCGCCACCGCCCGCGCCGAGCAGCTCCGTCCCGAGCTTGCCCAGAACGCGACCTCCGCCCAGGACAACGGAGCCAACGACAAGGGTGCCGAGCCCGCATCCGGTAAAGAATCCCAACCCAGCGACACCGCATCCGATGACGCCACCAAGCAAAAACCCAAAGAGGGACCTATCGCCGAAAAGGTCCCCAAGAACCTTGACTGGAAGAGCTTTACCTACGACGAGGCAACCGGAACCTGCGACGCCCGTGTGCTCATGATCGGCGACTCGGTCACCGCAGGTGCCCAACCTGGCATTCAGGCGGCGCTTCCCAACGCGTACATCGACGGCGTGGTGAGCCGCCAGTTCTACACCTTCCAGGATGTCTATGCACAGGACAGCGCCAACTACGATCCAAGCGTGGTCATCTGCGCGCTTGGCACCAACGGCCTCATCCGCGACCCCCAGCAGGTGCAGGACGTGATTAATGCCGTGGGCGGCAAGCCCATCTACTTTGTGACCGTGCGCGTGCCGCTCGAGCTGCAGGACCGCAATAACCAGATGATTCGTGACGTCTGCGCCCAAAACGACAACGCCGGCGTCATCGACTGGAACGGCGCCTCGGAGGGCCACAGTGAATACCTCGTCGACGACGGCACACACCTCACCCAGGCGGGAATCGACACCTACGCCGCCCTCATACGCCAAGCCATCTGCGGGCACTAGGCAACGCAAAATCGGCGCTTGCGCGGTGCCCACGTCACGCC
>CABURG010000043.1 GCA_902493835.1 uncultured Collinsella sp.
CACGGCGTGGCGGAATAGCCTTAGGCGCAGGGGGCGCTGACGCGGCCCTCCCTCTTACACCACAAAAATTCGCGCGATCGAGATAATAAACGAATGTGGAATATCTTGGCGCCAAGCAGGCTGTGCGGAACTCAAAAAGGGCTCGTGAGGCGGTAATACGCTGCTACTAAATTGGTAACAGTACTCATATTTGCCGTTTTTTGCACACGGCACCCTGAGACGGGTGCCCCGGAGCTCCCCGTAGGGGAGCTCCGGGCTTCATAGGGGCACGAATGGTCCGCTCCGACCCGCAAAATCTGTACTCGAGATGCGAATGACGCCCCTAACCTTAAACTTTAGCTTGAACTTAGTTATAATGCGCTTCGTTCCTACCAGGCTGTGGTTGCGGACGGACGAAATGCCCGTCCTAGTCCAAGACAGACGCGGTCAAAGGGATCCACGTAAGCGACCGCGTGCGCGCGGCGCGATCATGGCGCGTCCTAGATGTAAGCCGCACCGTCCGTTCTACTTTCTTTGGGGCAATACCGCCTCGCGGGCGAGCGGGTCAGTCGTGAAGGTGGCTGCGGCCTCCCGAGCAAACACCCCGGTGCGCAAGTGTGGGGTCAAATACCAGGTCAGCTGATGGGAACAACCTGATATTCCGCGCAACGCACGGATTGTATACGACACAGAAGGCAGGGTAGTGGACATGGTGAGGGGCAGCTTGATGCATGCGGCTCGGTTAGGTGCTGGGACCGCAGCGGTCATTGCCGTTTTGGGCCTGAGCGGATGCGCGTTCAACCCGCTGTCTACGTTCACGACTCCCACGATCGACCAGATCGAGTACGAGACCGTCACGCCGGCGGTGTCGGACGATGCCCTGGTCACTCCCGGAACCCTGACGGTCGCCCTCGATACTTCCGATGCGCCGCAGGCCATGCAGGACGCCGACGGCGAGCTCACGGGGTATGCGGTTGACGCCGCCCGCGCCCTCGCAAGCCGCATGGGCCTTAAGGTCGCCTTTGTCGATGCGTCCTCGGCAGGTTCCGCGCTCGGCGACAAAAAGGCCGATATCTTTATCGGCGAGATTAACTCCACGGACGGGGACATTAGCTCGCTCGGCACCTGCCTGTACGATGCCACTTCCGTGTTCGGTAAAACTAGCGATGGTGGGTCGCTAAGCGTTTCCACCGATACCCTTAACACGTCCACCCTGGGCGTTCAGGCGTCCTCGGCCTCGCAGGAGGCGCTTGCTAAGCAGAGCATCACCGCCAACCAAAAGACCTACTCCAACATCAACGAGTGCTTTGAGGCGCTTGAGTCCGGCGAGGTCGACTATGTGATCTGCGACTCCACGGCCGGCGGCTACCTTGCACGCCTGATGAGCGAGGTCTCCTATGTCGGTTCGCTCGAGGCGCCCTCGACGCTTGGTGTTGCGGGCCTCTCGTCCAATGACGAGCTGTGCCGTGCCGTGAGCGATGCTCTCGACGGTATTACGGCCGACGGCACGCTCGAGGCGGTCCACTCTGTCTGGTATGGCACGATGCCCTACGACCTCACCACTAAGACGGTTTCGGGCGCTAACGTGCAGCCGGGCGACTCTGAGTCCAGTGAGACCATGTCCTCCGGCAGCGAGTCCTCCGATTCCAACAATGAGACCGCATCCTCCGAGGACAAATCGTCCAGCCAGGAAGCCACCATCACCGACGACGACATTAACAAACTCAATAGCTAGTTATTGCTAGGGGTGGTGTCTCCTATACGTTGGAAAGGACACCTCTTCACGGTTTCAACACGCACTGCCGGGCTTCCCCGATGGGGGAGCCCGGCTTTTTCATCCCAATAAAACCAGCAGGTCAAAGCCAATTTTTGGGACCAAATATAAAGCCGCAAGCTCCCTCCTATAGCGCACTTTGCCATGGAAAAGTACGAGACTTCGGTATGCGGTATCAAGCAATCGTTATACGGGTCTTTAGGAATCCGCGTGATTAAATGCACGGCAATGGGTACATAGCCAGTACAGTAAGTCCCCGAGGCAGATTGGAGCCACGTATGGATATCAAGGTTTCTGGACGCAAGACGACGGTAACCGATGCTCTGCGTGCGCATGTGGATGAGAAGATCGGCGAGGCGCTCAAGGTTTTCGATATCGAGCCCATGACGGTCGACGTTGTACTTCGCTATGAGAAGAACCCCTCGAACCCCAACCCGGCAATCGTTGAGGTTACGGTTCGTGCCCGCGGTTCGGTGATTCGCGTTGCCGAGCACGGTGCAGATATGTACGCCGCCATCGACCTCTCCGCCGATAAGGTCACCCGCCAGCTGCGTAAGTTCAAGACCAAGGTCGTGGACAACCGCCAGGGCGGTGCCAGCGCCGCGGATGTCGCGCCGGTCGAGCGCGTTGAGGATCTGGCCGACCTGCTGCTGCCCGAGGAGGACGACGACCTGCTCGTCCGCGAGAAGGTCATCGATGTCACCCCGATGACCGAGGAGCAGGCGCTGGTGCAGACCGATTTGCTGGGCCACGACTTCTACGTGTTCGAGAACGCGACGACTGGTCTCATCAATGTGGTGTATCACCGTAAGAATGGTGGATATGGCATCATCAAGCCCCGCATCGAAACACTTGACGAGTAAAATACGTTAACTTGCATGAGTTAACGGTTGGCGGCCATCCCATGCGGGTGGCCGCCTTTTTACGTAAGGAGTCGCTTTGATGGACAAGGCCGCATCCGCCGGTCATTCGAACCGTTGCCGCATCGTCGTCGATACCTGCTGCGACTTTAGCCCCGAGGTCGCCGCGAACCTCGATGTCGATATCCTGGGTTTCCCTTTCATTATCGATGGCGAGGAGCGCACAGACGACATCTGGTCGAGCATGAGCCCTAAGGAGTTCTACGACCGCATGCGCGCCGGTGCCCGCGTGTCCACCTCGGCTGTGTCGCTCGGTCGCTATATCGAGTTTTTTACCGAGTGCGCCAAAGAGGGCACGCCCACGGTCTACCTGTGCTTTACCTCGGCGCTGTCGTCGAGCTACAACTCCGCGTGCCAGGCGGCAGATGTCGTGCGCGCCGAGTATCCCAACTTTGAGCTCTACGTGGTCGACAACGCTCTGCCCTGCGCGACCGGTGCGCTCTTGGCGCTCGAGGCCGTGCGCCAGCGTTCGGCGGGACTGACCGCCAAGCAGCTGGTCGATTGGGCAAACGAGGCAAAGACCTACGTGCACGGCTACTTTACGCTCGAGAGCTTCGACGCACTGGCTGCCGGCGGCCGCATTCCTCCCGCGGCGGCGCAGCTCACGGCAAAGCTCGACGTCAAGCCCGAGCTCTCCTACGACCTGGCCGGCTCGCTGTCGCTGATCGGCGTCAACCGCGGCCGCAAGAAGGCGCTCAAGTCCATCCTCAAGTCGTTCCGCGAGAACTACGTGCCCGATCGCACCATGCCCATCGCCATCATGACGGCCGATGCCGAAAAGGATGGTGACTGGCTCGAAGCCGCCATCCGCAAGGAGGAGGGTTGCGCCGACGTCACGATCATTCGCGGCTCCGTGGGTCCCACCATCGGCTCGCACGTGGGCCCCGGCATGGTGGGCTGCGCGTTTTGGGGTAAGAACCGCGCCGACAAGGCGTCGCTTTCCGACCGTATCGCCCGCCGCGTGCGCGGTCAGTAGGCAAGCGCTGCGTCCGTAATCGCCCTCGACTCACAGCCCAAACGCTGGCACCGAGTATTCAACCTGGTAACAACACCCAACCCAAAAGGAAAGGTTTCATGGCAAACAAGCTCTCCGTCGCATTCATCGGCACCGGAATCATGGGTGCCCCCATCGCCGGCCACATTCTGGACGCCGGCTATCCCGTCACGGTCAACAACCGCACCAAGTCCAAGGCGGCGGCGCTTATCCAGCGCGGCGCCGTCTGGGCAGATACGCCGGCCGATGCCGCGGCGAACGCCGATGTCGTCTTTACCATGGTGGGCTATCCCTCCGAGGTCGAGGAACTCTACCTGGCGGGCGACGGCCTGCTCGCGTGCACTAAGCCCGGCGCGGTCTTGATCGACCTCACCACGAGCTCGCCCGAGCTTGCCCGTGACATTGCCGAGGCCGCCCAGGTTTCTGGTCGCATGGCGTTTGACTGCCCCGTCACCGGCGGCGAGTCGGGCGCTATCGCCGGTACGCTCACGGCTATCGTGGGCGCTACCGAGAACGACATCGCGCCGGTCCGCGACATCCTTGCCACCTTTGCGGCCAACATCTGCTGCTTCGACGGCGCCGGCAAGGGCCAGGCTGCCAAGCTCGCCAACCAGGTGTCGCTGGGCGCCTGCATGGTCGGCATGGCAGACGCCATGGCATTTGCCGAGCTGAGCGGCCTTGATCTGGAGAAGACCCGCCAGATGATCCTGGGCGGTACCGGTAAGTCCGGCGCCATGGAGAGCCTGGCTACCAAGGCGCTCGACGGCGACTACAAGCCCGGCTTTATGGTCGAGCACTTCATCAAGGACCTGCGCTTGGCGCTCGCCTATGCCGACGATCGCGAGCTTGCGCTGCCCGGCGCCGACGTGGCCTTTACGCTCTACGACATGCTCGATGCCATCGGTGGTGCCAAGCTGGGCACCCAGGCCATCACGGTCCTCTATAAGGAGGAGGCCGACGCCATCGCCGCCGGTCTGGACTGGTCGCAGTATCGTCCCGAAGAGCACGGTGCTCACGAGGACGGCTGCGGTTGCGGCGAGCACGGCGACGACCATGAGTGCGGTTGCGGCCACCACCATGGCGAGGACCACGAGTGCTGCGGCGGCCACGGCCATGATGATGGCCACGAGTGCTGCTGCGGCCACCATCACGGGGAGTAGCGCCCATGAGCTTGACGTTCGTGGTGCTTGCGCTGGTGCTCTTTCTCTTTGCGATCTACATCGGCTTTTTGTGCGGCCAGTGGGCGTGCGAAAAGCGCGTCATCACCAAGCGCGACTACTGGATTGCCAACTTTGCGGGAGCTGCGGCAGTCGTTCTGCTGACCTGGGTGTTCTCGCTGTTCCCGCTGGTGCAGTTTGCGCCGATCGGCTGGCTCGGCGGCTTTATCGCCGGCCTTAAGATGAGCTTTGGCGAGTCCGTCGGTCCGTGGCGCAAGCACGACGAGGTCTTTAACGTCAACAAGGCACACCGCGCCGCCGCCGACGCGGGCGATGCCGAGGAACGCCGCCGTGCGCGTCGTAATGGCGCTGCCGACCGACAGCTCATCTCGGTCACCGATGACAGCAAGGGTGCTGGCAAGCACGCTAAGAAATAGTAAGAAGAGGTAACTATGGCAGAAAATAAAGACGAACAGCTCACCGACGAGGAGCTGGCACAGCTTCAGCTGGCAGAGGAGAACGAGAACGCCGTCGACCGCTTGGTTCAGGAGCTCGGCTGCCCCACGCGCCGCATCCGCCAGTTTGCTGCCCGCGTGCTGCATCTGCTTGCCGAGCGCGATCCCCAGCGCGTCGTGCCCTGCGTGCCCGCGCTGATCGAGGCCCTCGACCGTCCCGAGGCGCAGACCCGCTGGGAGGCTCTCGATGCCCTGACGACGCTCGCCACCACTTGCCCCGAGCAGCTGGGCGATGCCTTTGAGGGCGCCGAGACCGCGCTGTTCGACGAGATTTCCTCCACGCTGCGCTATGCCGCCTTCCGCCTGCTGTGCGTGTGGGGCGCCACGAGCGTCGAGCGTTCGCGCGAGGCTTGGCCCATCCTGGACGAGGCCATTCAGTGCTACCACGGCGACCTCGAGTATCGCGACATGCTCGGTTGCCTGTATGAGTTTGGCCAGGGCGAGATCGACGCCGAGGTCGCCGAGAAGCTCGCGCTGCGCCTTAAGTTCGATGCCGAGAACGGCAAGGGCAGCTATCTCAAAGCCCGTTCGAGCGAGATTTGCGAAATGCTTGTTAAACGCTTTGACCTTGATCTCTCCAAAAAGAAGAAGCGTGCTAGCGTTAAAAAATCTGACGACGCCGAAAACGAGGAGTAACAGATTATGGCGCACGATGTAGTCCTGATTCCCGGTGACGGTATCGGTCCCGAGATTACGCAGGCCATGCGCCGCGTGGTCGAGGCCACCGGTGTCCAGATCAATTGGAATGTCCAGGAGGCCGGTGCCGGCGTCATGGACGAGTTTGGCACGCCACTGCCCCAACACGTGCTCGATGCGGTCGCCGAGACCAAGGTTGCCATCAAGGGCCCCATCACCACGCCGGTCGGCACGGGTTTCCGCAGCGTCAACGTGGCCCTGCGCAAACACTTTGACCTGTATGCCTGCGTGCGCCCCTGCCTGTCGCAGCCGGGCGACGGCTCGCGCTTCCGCGACGTCGACCTGGTCATCGTGCGCGAGAACACCGAGGACCTCTACGCCGGCATCGAGTTCGATGAGGGCGCTGCCGAGGTCGAGGAGCTCTCGCAGCTTGTCGAGCGCTCGGGTCAGAAGACCTTCGCCGCCGATTCCGCCATCTCAATCAAGCCCATCTCCATCGCCAAGAGCCGCCGCATTGTGGAGTACGCCTTTGAGTACGCCCGCCGCTGCGGCCGCAAAAAGGTGACGGCCGTGCATAAGGCCAACATCATGAAGGCGACCGACGGCCTGTTCCTGCGCGTTGCGCGCGAGGTGGCCGCCAACTATCCCGATATCGAGTTCAACGACAAGATCGTCGACGCCACCTGCATGGGCCTGGTCCAGAACCCCAACGACTTCGATGTCCTGGTGCTGCCCAACCTGTACGGCGACATCGTGAGTGACCTGTGCGCCGGCCTGGTGGGCGGCTTGGGTATGGCCCCCGGCTCCAACATCGGTGCCGACTGCGCCATCTTTGAGGCTACGCACGGCTCCGCGCCCGATATCGCGGGCAAGGATATCGCCAACCCCACGGCCGAGATCCTCTCTGCTGCGATGATGCTCGATCACCTGGGCGAGAACGATGCCGCCAATCGTATTCGCGCCGCCGTATCTGCCACGCTCGACGAGGGCGAGCAGGTTACCGGTGACGTGCGTCGTGCCCAGACCGGCTCCGTTGAGGGCGCTGTGGGCACGCAGGCCTTTGCCGATGCCGTTATCGCGCACCTGGTCTAAGGTATGCACGCTGCAAACGCCTAAATAGTACTTAAGTGTTTGCGTATAACCTAAGAATCAATACGCCCGGCGCTCTGCCGGGCGTATTCTATTGGGGACTATGTTTCCTAACAAGGAGTAACTGATATGGGTCTGATTCAAAAGAAGGACGAGAAGGACGAGATCGACGGCATCCAGATCATCGAGCGCGGCGAAGGCCCCGACGGTGATGAGGACGAAAAGATCGACCTGGTCGCCGGCACGTCTGCCGAACATATTGCCGCCGGCACGTCCGCCGAGGAGGAGGACGCCCGACTGGAGGCTCAGATTGCCGCGGATGCCGCTGACGAGAATCTGATGCCCGAGGCCCAGGATGAGGACGACGACTCCGACGTGGACGACCACGCTTGCAAGCACAAGAAGACGATGATTGCCGCCTTTGTGGTCGCTATCGTGATCGCTGCTGTGGTCGGCTTCTTTATCGGCAACGGTGGTTTTGGCGGCAAGGGCGTCGGCTCGGCGACCCTGACCGAGGACCAGCTCGATTCGACCGTGGCAAGCTATAGCTACAACGGCAAGAAGAGCGACATCACCGCGCGCGAGGCCATCGAGAGCCAGTATAGCCTCGACACCGTCAAGGACGACGACGGCAACTACACCGCACCGTCTGCCGACGTTATCCTGTCCTACGTGCGCAACCAGATTCTGCTGGACGCTGCCGAGGACGAGGGCATTACCGTCTCTTCCAAGGAGATGAAGCAGTACGCCGAGGATTCCATCGGCACCTCCGACTACAAGACCATGGCCACGCAGTACGGCGTGTCCAAGGACCAGGCCAAGCAGATCGTCCGCCAGTCCGCGACGCTGCAGAAGCTCTACAAGAAGAAGGTGGGCGATAGCTCCGCAAGCATTCCGACCGCCCCGACCGAGCCTGCTGACGGCAACGAGGAGACCGCGAGCAAGGACTACGCCGACTACATCATCAACCTTGCCGGCGACGAGTGGGATAGCGAGAAGGGCACCTGGAAGGACGCCGATAGCACCTATGCCAAGGTCTTCGCTGACGATGCCTTTACGGCCGATAGCGCCACCTACAAGCAGGCCATGACCGCCTATTACACCGCCTACCAGCAGTATTCCTCGCAGGCCTCAGGCGCTAGCTCCAAGTGGACCGAGTATGCTAACGGCCTCTATGCCAAGGCCAACATCAGCATCTACGGCCTGTTTGCGTAAAGATTTGTCTGAGCCACCGAGCGCGTAGCCGAAATATCTGAATAAGCCCGCTAGAACGGATGTTGTTCTAGCGGGCTATTTGCGTTTAGGCGCTGGTGGCTAAATTATGCCTATGAATCTTTAAGTCCAAAAAGGTTATCGGCTTCATCGTCAGGCATATATTCCAGCACATCGCCCGGTTGGCAGTCGAGTGCCCGGCATATCGCGTCAAGAGTTGAAAAACGTATGGCAGAAACCTTGCCCGTCTTAATGCGTGACATATTGACCTGGGAGATGCCCACGCGTTCCGCAAGCTCTTTGGATGAGATCTTACGTTCGGCGAGCATGCGGTCAAGCCGCAGAATAATCATGGATTCCCCCTAGAGCAATTCGTCATCTTGTTTTTGCAGGATATACCCGTAGCGGAAGATGCTGGCAATCAGGCAAATAATCAGGCCTGCAAAGAGCATAGAGGGCTCGAATAACTGGCCGACGAACGCATCCGTAAAGCTGCCGCCAAATCCTAAGAGTATCATTCCCGTGATTGCGGCACCAAGAAGCCTCACGGCAACGCCGCCGATAAGGAATAAATTTCCTACTCGACGAAGTGTCTGGTTACATTCAAGGTCAAAGGGCCTGCCTTCCTTTTCAATGTTGAAGAAAAACCTGCGCACGCTTATCGCGATGGTAAGCGCGAGACATGTCATCAAGAGGCTCCCTATGGCAGTGTGACCATCGTGTGCAACGAGCATAAGTGGGGCCTGCGCATCGGCACCGACGATAGCAAGGCACGGCCCTTCGCCGGCTTGAAGTTCTACGGATTGGAGACACGACCCTTGGGAGAGGCCAGGCAATATGAGTAGAAGGTCAATCGCAATGACTGCGAGGAGCCCCAGAGCGAGCGCGGTGGTAATGCAGATCGTGGCCCATTTGCAGATGCGAGCGAGCTTCCTCAGTTCGGCTATCGTCTGTTCGCGGCTGATGGTTTCATTCGATATAGATGCGTTTCGATGGACCATAACCCCTCCAACCGGCATTTTGGATGATACTTGTATCATATCAGAATTAACGACAAACGATAAATAATTACGGAAACTGAGTTAGTAATGATTGAAAAAGATTAACGTGACCTATTAGCTCATTTTGGATGTCGGAGTTTAGCGCACGGGGGATGGGGACAAATGCCAAAACTTCCCGTGATCGCGCAAATGCTTCATCGGGTTTCCCCGATTCATCTGGGAAAACAGCTGCAAACGATTACAAGTAACCGGTGAACGGTCGAAAACTACCGTTCACCGATAATCTCAAAACTGGTTCTAACTGGTATTAAGACAAAAAGACCAATTCATATATCTTCACAATGACCTGCAATTTTTCTTTACGCTATTTTTAGCCGCCCTGCGTTGTTTAGACACAATAAAAGTTCTGATCTTTTTCCAAAGCATTTCGAAACGGTTTCAAAACCGCAGGTAGAAGTATTAACGAGCGGTAAACGGTCGATTTATCACCGTGAGCGGTGCAAAAACGTTTTACCGTATGAATCAACGAAAGCGACCTCTTCTGGGGTGATATAGTGACAACAACACGTCACGTGGTCACTACCAGTTTAGAAACCACTGGTCTTCAAAGAACGCTTTCCAAGAAGCTTTAAGGGCGAGCGCCCGCTGGCTTCCGAAAATCATCGGACTCAGATTGTACACACCTTCGGAAGGGAAATTTGAATGGTTGGCTTTATTCTTACCGGTCATGGACAGTTCGCACCCGGCCTTGCAAGCGCTATCGCTATGGTTGCTGGCGACCAGCCTGCTTTTACCGTCGTTCCTTTTGAGGGCGACCAGGCTGCATCCTACGGTGAGGATCTCCGCGCCGCTATTACCGCTATGCGCGAGGAGTGCGATGGCGTGCTCGTCTTTACCGACCTGCTTGGCGGCACCCCGTTCAACCAGTCGATGATGATTGCCCAGGATGTCGATAACGTCGAGGTTCTGACTGGCACCAACCTTCCCATGGTTATTGAGCTTCTGTTCCTCCGCGGCAATGCCACGCTCGCCGAGCTTGGCGAGCAGGCCGTGACCGTTGGCCAGACGGGCGTCACCGCCCAGACGGTCGCATCCGTTGCCGACTCCGAGGAAGAGGATATCTTCGGCGACGAGGACGGCATCTAATGGCCGATTTCGGAGCCAACGTCCTGAGCTCCTCGGTCGCTCTTTTAGGCCTGCTTGTCATCATGGGCTTGATTTACACCATCTGGTCGCAAATCAACATGAAGAAGAAGCAGAAGTACTTCAAGGAGCTGCACACCGAGCTCAAGCCGGGTCAGGAGGTTCTTTTCGCCGGCGGTATCTACGGAACCGTCAAAGGCATCGAAGACGAGAAGGTCCAGATCAAAGTCCGATCCGGAGCCGTCGTAGATGTTTCGCGTTACGCGATTCAGGAGATCAAGTAACTGTCGTCAGCAAATATCGAAAGGAAGCTGATCAACATGGCAGAACCCAACATTCTTCTTACCCGCATCGATAACCGACTGGTTCATGGTCAGGTTGCCACCCAGTGGAACTCCACTCTGGGCTCCAACCTCATCCTTGTCGCCAACGACGACGTGGCGTCCAACACCATGCGCCAGAACCTCATGAAGATGGCCGCTCCCGCCGGCGTCGCTACGCGTTTCTTCTCCCTGCAGAAGACCATCGACGTCATTGGCAAGGCGAGCCCGCGCCAGAAGATCTTCATCGTGGCCGAAACACCGGAAGACGTGCTTACGCTCGTCAAGGGCGGTGTGCCTATAAAGAAGGTAAACATCGGCAACATGCACATGTCGGAAGGAAAGCGCCAAGTCGCCACCTCCGTCGCAGTTAACGACGAGGATGTCGCTGCGTTTAAAGAGCTGCAGGAATTGGGGGTGGAGTTGGAGATCAGGCGCGTTCCGAGCACGCCTGTTGAGGACACGAGCAAGCTCTTCTCGTAATCCTCGTGATCCACGTTGTCAGGAGTGAAACCCTGACGTTCTGTACGTGATATCCAAAGTGCGTACATTCATTTTGAAAGGAGGAGCAAGATGGAATACTCGATCATCCAGATCGCTCTGGTCTTCGTTGTTACGTTCATCGCGGCAATCGACCAGTTTGATTTCCTCGAGTCTCTCTATCAGCCCATCGTCACCGGCGCCGTCATCGGTCTTATCCTTGGCGACCTCAACACCGGTCTTCTCGTGGGTGGTACCTATCAGCTCATGACGATCGGCAACATGCCGATCGGAGGCGCTCAGCCGCCTAACGCCGTCATCGGCGGCATCATGGCAGCCATTCTCGCTATCGCCACGGGCCTCGAGCCCAACGCGGCAGTCGGCCTCGCTATTCCGTTCGCCCTGCTTGGCCAGCTTGGCGTTACCCTGGTCTTCACGCTTATGTCCCCGCTTATGTCCACGGCCGATAACATGGCTCACAACGCGGACACCAAGGGCATCGAGCGCCTGAACTACTTCGCCATGGCTCTGCTCGGCCTGATCTTCGCTGTCGTCGTCACCCTGTTCTTCATCGCTGGCGCTACCATTGGTCAGACCATCGCTTCCG
>CABURG010000044.1 GCA_902493835.1 uncultured Collinsella sp.
ATACCCGTCTTGCCCGTCACGCCCGCCGTAACCAGCACGTGAAAGCCAACCTGCCCGTCCGCGCGCGCCGGCGCCCAGCCCTCGGGCACGTCATCGACAGGCGTCCCCGCCGGAGCGATGGGCGCAATGTCGCACTTGCTCTTGGTAATGAGCAACGGATGGCACATGGGGATGATGTCGCTCGTGCGTTTGATGGCCATGATGCCCGCCACGCGTGCGCAGGCAAGCACGTCGCCCTTTTTGGCGCGGTCCTGCAGCACCATGGCCTGTGTCTCGGGATGCATGAGGATGGTGCCCTCGGCGATGGCGATGCGATGGGTCTCGGCCTTGTCGGACACGTCGACCATGCGCACCTCGCCCTTGGCGTCCACGTGCGTCAGCTCGTCGCGACGGGCGTCGCGGGCGGGCTCGGTGGCAGCGCTGGCAGTCGGCTGCGCGGACGCGTCGGCGTTGCCAGTATTAGCCGCGACTGAGGCTTTATGGGCAGACATCGCGGCCCTGCGAGCGGCCTTGGTGGCATCGGCGTACCTGCTCTTGGCCATATGATCATCCTCCGATTTGGGACATAAATCGTTGCGTGCCCTCAATTATCGCGTGTTCCTGCGGTTTGTGGGCCACGGCATCGCGCCAAATCGAAAGTACCTGCATATCATCACCACGGCGCAGCGCCTCACGCACCGAATACTCGGCATCGCTGAACAGGCACGGACGTACGCTGCCGTCTGCCGTCAGGCGCAGACGGTTGCAATTCGCGCAAAAATGATTGGACATGGCGCTGATAAAGCCGACCGTTCCCGCCGCGCCCGGAAAGTGCCAATAGCGCGCAGGGCCCGCGCCGGCAGGAGCGTCGTTGATGTCGAGCGGCTCGAGCTCGCCCAGTCCCGCCGCGGCGGCCCCGGCATTGATGCGCGCCCGCAGCTCGTCGCTCGGCACGGTATCGCTCGCGTCCCACAGCTCGGGATTGAGCGCGGGCGCATGCGGGTCCACAGTGCAATGCGAGCTCGTGTGCTCGTCGCCGATGGGCATGTATTCGATAAAGCGCAGGTGGATGGGGCGATCGAGCGTGAGCCGCGCGAGGGCCGCCACGTCTTGGTTGAGCCGGCGCACCACAACGCAGTTGACCTTAACGGGCTCAAAGCCCCAAGCCAGCGCCGCGTCGACGCCGGCCATGGTCTGCTCGAGCCGGCCCAGGCGCGTGATCTTTCCAAACAGCTCGGGGTCGAGTGTGTCGAGCGAAATGTTGACGCGGTTAAGCCCGGCATCTTTAAGCTTCGGTGCCAGCTTGGGCAGCAGGGCGCCGTTGGTGGTAAGCGAGATGTCCTCGATCTGCGGAATCGCGCGGATGTCGCGAATGAGCGGGATGATACGGCGGCTGACCAGCGGCTCGCCGCCCGTCAGGCGCACGCGGCGAATGCCCTCCCCCGCCACCAAGCGCACAAAGCGGGCGATTTCCTCGGCACTGAGCAGCTCGTCGTGTGCGCGGGGCGCCACGCCATCGGCCGGCATGCAGTAAATGCAGCGGAAATTGCACTTGTCGGTAACGGCAATGCGCAGGTAGTTGATATCGCGGCCAAAGCCGTCATGTTGCACGTGCCCGTCCACGCAGCCCTCCCCTCACGCGGCGTTTTATTCTTCGGAAAACATAATACCCCACGAGAGAATCATGCCGACACCCGTACGACAGGACAGGCCGCTTCGAGTAAAACGGACTTTCCAAGCCCATCCTCAGCACAGACCATCACAACATTCGACGCTTTTCCCGTTTTTGGCAAAAAACGTCGAATGTTGTGATGGTTTGCCTGCCCACGGCACCCCGTAGAAGGACCAAAGCGCCCCTAAAGGCCGCCGTCCCAGTGCCGAATCACGAATTCTCGCAGGTCGTTTTGACGTTTCTGGAACGCTTCGCTTCGGTCGCACTTAAGGCCCATAGCGAGCGCGATAGCGTTCATCGCCCGGTGCAATTGCAGCTGGTGGGCAAACTGAGTCCCGGTGAGGACGATCATCCTAAAGCCCAGCGCGCTCAGCACGGTCATACGCTCCGCATCCGACGCGCTGCGCTGTTTATCAAGATGGTCCGAACCGTTGTATTCAATCCCCGTACCGCTCGCAGGCGCATATACGTCGATCTCGAAATACCCGGCCTTCGCGAGATACTTGAACTCGTTGGGAACATCGACCCGATGGTTGAGCTCGATCTTGGCGTATCCCAGCCCTCCCTGGGAACGTTTTGCTACGACCATGATTGCGGTGGCTGTCTCCATGGGCGATCGCGCGCCATCGTGCACGCGCTTGAGCACGGCGGCCGCGCGTACAGCCCCCTGACGAGATCGGTTCTCGTTGCAATAAGCAATCAAGTCGGCAACGGTATACCTCTGCCCCATCTCAATATAATCGCCTGTCGACAGATGATTCAAATGGTATCGGGCGCAGATTTCGTAGCCGTATTCCAGCTGTTCGGGCTCGCTCATCCACGAACCCGCTTGGACAAAGCACATGGCCTCATCAACCACCAGAAGGCCCTCTGCCACCTCGATAAGATGGCCTGGAGGTACCGGCGCCCCAAACACGTGACACCTAAATCCAGCCGGCGTCGAGCGCTCAAAATCGAAGTTGACGAGCGTATCGATATGATCGAGCTCTTCTCGTGGAATACCAAGCGAAACCAGATAGTCGGTAACGATCCCAACTGCCGTTGAAGCCCTCAGTCCCTTGGCATCGAGTCCCAATTTGGGCAGGCCCGCGGTCGGCTCCGCCTCGTTAGCAAGCGAGTCCTCATCGTATAGGCTGCTTGCTCGCGAGAGCGGCTCGGACGGGCGCGCCACGTTGTGGTACAGCCAGGCAGTCTTATGGGACAGGACGATCGGCAGGTCCATGAGCCCTCCAATGGAGTCGGATAACCAACCTTATTCCCCTGCCCACGGGTCCGCACACCTTCGTGCGCAAGAAAGCGATTCCTCCCGATCGAGTGGCAGAAAAACCATCACAACATTCGATGCTTTTCCCGATTTTGGCGAAAAACGTCGAATGTTGTGATGGTTTGAGGCGAGGTGAGGAGCCTGGAGGGGTCAAAACATCGCGCTCGGAGCGTGACTTTTTTCGCCCCACTGCCGACACAAACCTTGACTCTACAATCGTTGTAGGGTTTTCACTACACTGGTACGTAAACAGACCCAGCCAGAAAGCCCCGCCCATGGAACACGACCTCACACGCGGCAATGTCCTCAAGACCATTGCAGTCTTTGCCCTGCCTTATATGCTCTCGTACTTTTTGCAGATGCTCTACGGCATGGCCGACCTGTACATGATGGGGCAGTTTAGCGGCGCCGCCGGCATCACCGCCGTGGGCAATGGCGCGCAGACGCTCTACATTATTACCGTGACGCTCGTGGGTCTGGCCATGGGAACGACGGTTATCGTCGGCCATGCCGTGGGCTCGCGCCGCTTCGATCGCGCCGAGACCGCCATCGGCAACACCATCACGCTCTTTATGGGTGTCTCGGTGGTGCTGGCCGCTGTCCTGCTCGCACTGTGCCCGCAGATCGTGGCACTCATTGGCACGCCGGCCGAGGCAGTCGAAGGAACCGCCGCCTACCTGCGTATCTGCTTTGTCGGCATTCCCTTTATCGCCGCGTACAACATTCTTTCGGCCATTTTTCGCGGCCTGGGCGATTCGCGCTCGCCCATGTACGTGATCGGCGTGGCATGCATCATCAACATCGCGCTCGACTTTCTATTTATCGGCCACATGGGGCTCGGCCCCGTGGGCGCGGCGCTCGGCACGGTGACCGCGCAGACGGCCAGCGTTGCCCTCGCGCTCGTGTGGCTCAAGAGCCGTCGCACGAACATCCACGTTAAGCGCAGCGACCTGCGCCCCCAGCCCGAGGTGCTCGGCAGCATCCTTAAGATCGGCGTGCCCGTGGCCGTGCAGGACGGCTGCATCCAGGTGGCGTTTATGTTCATCACCGTCATCGCCAACCATCGCGGCCTGGTCGACGCCGCCGCCGTGGGCCTGGTCGAAAAGATGATCAGCTTTTTGTTCATTGTGCCGAGCTCCATGGGCGCCACCGTCAGCGCGCTCACGGCGCAAAACGCCGGCGCGGGCAAGGGCGATCGCGCACGTCAGGTGCTCAAGGACGCCATGACGATCTCGGTGGTGTACGGCTGCCTGATCACGGCGCTGATGTGGCTGGTGGCGCCGGCGTTTATCGGCTTTTTTGCCAAGGACGCCGCGGTGGTCGCGGCCGGTACCGGCTATATGCGCAGCTACATTTTCGACGCGATCTTTGCCGGCATCCACATTTGCTTTAGCGGCTTTTTCGCTGCATACGGCAAGAGCTACATCGGCTTTGCGCACAACGTGCTGGCGGTGGCGCTCATTCGCGTGCCCGGCGCGTGGATGCTGTCGAATGCCTATTCCGACACGCTGTTTCCCATGGGCATCGCTTCGCCGTGCGGGTCGATTTTGTCGGCGGTCATCTGTGTTGTCGCGTTTACCGCGCTCAACCGGCGCGGGGCTTTTGACAAGTTGGCAGCGTAGCGGGGCAACGCGAGCTTGGCGCGCCTCCCCTGCTTTTTACCGAAAGGAGCGGTCCCATGGCCGACTCGCCAACCGAACATACCGAGGGCCTGCTCCGCATTGGCGAGGTGGCGCGCCTGTTTAACCTGAGCGTGGGGACGCTACGTCATTACGAGCAGATGGGCTTGCTGGACCCGGCGCACATCGATCCGGCAAGTGGGTACCGCTACTACGGATCGCGGCAGCTCTCCACCCTCAACACCATCAGCCACCTGCGCGTTCTCAACTTGCCGTTAGCACAAATCCGCGAGTTTGTGACCACGCGCGATGTGGACCTTATGCAGCGGCAGCTGGCTCAGCAGCAAGAGCTCATCGAGCGCAAGCGCCGCGAGCTCGAACGCGTGTCACGCAAGATTGACAACCGGCTTGCGCTGCTCCACGATGCCTTGAACACCGAGCTCGATACCATTTGCACAATCGATGCGCCCGAGCTTCGCTGCGCCGTGTTGCGCGAACGCGTCAACCCTACCGACGCCTATGCGCTGGAGTGGCAGATTCGTCAGCTGCAGAAGGGCCAGCACGAGACCTTTGTCTTTCTGGGCAACTTAGGCGTCGGGATTAGCGCCGAGCGCCTCGCCGCCGGCGACTTTGATGGCTACGACGAGGTCTTTTTGCTGCTCGATGACACCGATGAATACCTGGGCGATGTCGAGGTGCGACCCGCCGCGCTCTGCCTGACCATTAGCTTTCGCGGCACGCACGGGCAAGCGGGCCCACGCTATAAGCAGCTGCTCGGCTATATGCGCGAGCACGGCCTGGCACCCGCCGGGCCCTCGCGCGAGATCGCCCTGATCGATGACATCATCAGCGACGACCCCGCGACCTACGTGACGCAGATCACGGTGCCGGTTGCCCCGTCCAAATAAGAACCGCCCGGAAGGCATCGTGCTTCCGGGCGGTTCTTCAATTTGGTTATCGATGCGCTAAGCCTCCGGCACCTCACCGGTCGCAAGAATCTGCTCGAGTGCGTCCTCATCCAACACGGGCACACCCAGCTGCTCGGCCTTGGTGAGCTTGGAGCCCGCTTTGGGACCGGCGACCAGATAGCTTGTCTTCTTTGACACGCTGCCCGAAACCTTGGCGCCAAGCACCTTGAGCGCCGCGCCCGCCTCGTCGCGCGTGCGGTTTACGAGCGTGCCGGTGAGCACGAAGGTCAGACCCGCGAGTGGCTGTGCGTCGGCGAGCTCGCCTGCCACGCCAGCGTCGGCTGCGGCTTGCGCGTGCGCGGCGCCCAAGTCGACCTCGAGCGACAGGCCCGCCTGGCGCAGGCGTTCCAGCACGGCGAGATTCTCGGGCACGGCCAGGAACTGCTTGACGCTTGCCGCAATCTTGGGACCGATGCCCTCGCACTCGGCGATGTCCTCTTCGCTCGCCAAGATGAGCTTGTCAATCGACAGGAATCGCTCGGCGATGACCTCACCCACGCTTTTGCCCACATGGCGGATACCCAGGGCAAATAGCACGCGCCCGAGCGGCTGGCTCTTGGACTTGTTGAGCTCGGCGATGATTTTCTCGGCCGTCTTGAGGCCCACCGGAATGGGATCGCCCTTCTTGACGCCCTTTTTGCTGTTGGAGCTGGCATAGGTGCGCCCCGTGTCCAGGCCGGCGATGTCGTCGACCGTGAGCTGGTAGAAGTCCGCGACATCATGGATCAGGCCGGCGGCGATCATCTTGTCGACGATCTCGTCGCCCAGGCCGTCGACGTCCATGCAGCCGCGGCTCACCCAGTGAAGCAGGCGCTCCTTAAGCTGCGCTGGGCAGTCGATGGAGACACAACGGTAAGCGACCTCGCCATCCTCGTGGACCACGGGGCTGCCGCACACGGGGCAGACCTCGGGCATGTGCCAGTCGACCGAATCGACCGGGCGCTTGTCGAGCACCGGGCCCACAACCTCGGGGATTACGTCGCCCGCCTTGTGCACGATGATGGTGTCGCCCTCGCGCACGTTTTTGCGGCGGATCTCGTCGATGTTGTGCAGCGTGGCGCGCGCGATGGTGGAGCCGGCGACCGTCACCGGGTCGAACTCGGCGACCGGTGTGAGTACACCGGTGCGGCCCACCTGGATGCGAATTTCGCGCAGGATGGTCTGTTTTTCCTCGGGCGGGAACTTAAAGGCAATGGCCCAGCGTGGCGCGCGGGCGGTAAAGCCCAGGTCGAGCTGCTGCTGAAAGCTGTCGACCTTTACGACCACGCCGTCGATGTCGTAGTCCAGGTCACCACGATGCTCGAGGGCCTGGGCGCAGAACTCGTGGACCTCGGCCGGCGTGGCGCAACGGGCAACGTTAGGGTTGACGCTAAAGCCGGCGCTACGCAGCCAGTCGAGGAACTCGCGCTGGCTGTGGACGTGCAGCGGGTCGGTATCGGCGATGGCATAAATAAAGGTGGCCAAGTCGCGGCGCGCCGTGACCTTGGGGTCTTTTTGGCGCAGGGATCCTGCAGCGGCGTTGCGCGGGTTGGCAAAGGGGTCGCGACCCTCGGCATCGGCCTCTTCATTCAGACGAACAAAGCTGCCTTTGGGCATATAGACCTCGCCGCGCACCTCAATGGTGCGCTCGCGGTCGGCGCCCATGTGGACGAGCGCCGCCTCGGACAGGTGCATGGGCACATCCTTGATGGTACGGACGTTGAGCGACACGTCCTCGCCCGTGGTGCCATCGCCGCGTGTGGCTGCGCGTACGAAGGTGCCGTTTTGGTAGGTAAGGGCCACGCCCAAACCGTCGATCTTAAGCTCGCAGGTATAGGTGACGCTACCGGCACCGAGGGCATCCTCAGTGCGCTGGAGCCACGCGTCGAGCTCGTCCAGATCCATGGCATCGTCCATGGAATACATGCGTGCCATGTGCGTGACCGGCGTAAACTGCTCGCTCACGTACCCGCCCACGCGCTGGGTATAGCTGTCGGGCGTCACCAGGTCGGGGTAGGTGGCCTCAATTTCCTGCAGCTCAACGAGCATCTTGTCAAAGGCGGCGTCCGTGATCTCGGGCGCATCGAGCATGTAGTAGCGATAGGCGTGGTAATCGAGCTCGTGGCGCAGCTCGGCCGCACGCGCTGCCGCCTGGGCACGGGCATCGGCCGGTACGGCGGTATCCGTGCTCGCGGGCGTTTCGGTATCGATGTCCACGCCGTCACCAAACAGGCTCGATTGCTCCATAGCGGCACTCCTTCGCTCGATTTCAAACGGATACAAGAGTACCACCGGCCACCATGGCGCCGAATAGCCCTTTCGAACCGCACCGAATCGGCAGCCGCCAGACTGGGGTGGACAGTTAGTTCAGATACGTATAAATCCTAGAACTGAATCAGGCACGAACACCCCTGTTTCAACTAATTTGGGCTCCTCGAAACCATGTAAACGTCCCGCTCTCCCTCCCAAACACCCATTCGAGCCCCATCCCAATCAAATAATTGCTCAAAACGAATCCCAAGCTGCCCCAGATTTATACGTATCTGAACTAACTGTCCAGACCATTACGAACCAGGCCTCTTATCAGCCCCAAGTGATCCGTTTCCCCGTCCCCAACGGATCAATAAGAAAAGAGGGGCTGCCCCGCGTTGGCGGGACAGCCCCCTCTGGCATCGGTATGTGCGATACGGCTCGTTAGTAACCCTGGCCGTAGCCCTGGCCCTGGCCCTGCTGGCCTAGCAGCTCCTCCAGGTACTGGCGCAGCTGCTCGTCGGTAATACCGCCGTTGCCGGTGTCGGTCGCGCTGTCGTCCTGCTGCTGGCTCTGCAACTCCTCGTCAGAGCCCAGCTCAACCGTGACCTTTTTCTCTTCCTTGCCGCGCATGAGCGTGATCTCGACCTTCTCGCCCACCTCGTGGCTGCGCAGCGCGATGATCAGGCCATCGGCGCTCGTGATCTCGTCGTCGCCCAGCTTGGTGATGACGTCGCCCTCTTGGATGCCAGCCTTGGCAGCAGGACCATCCTCGACGACGCTCGCCACATACGCGCCGCTATCGGTGCTCAGCTTGTTGGTGCGAGCGTTGAGCGCATTGACGCTCGAAAGCGTAGCGCCCATGTACGGATGCACCGGCGTCTTACCGCCGATGATCTGATCGGCAATGTTCTTGGCATAGTTGACCGGAATGGCAAAGCCCACGCCCGAGCTGGAGCCCGAATAGCTCTCGATGAGCGAGTTGATGCCCACGAGCTCGCCGTTGTCGTTAACGAGCGCGCCACCGGAGTTGCCCGGGTTGATGGCGGCATCGGTCTGAATCATGTTGGCATAGATGGTGTTGCCGCTGGTAGAGCTCATGGCCGTGGAGCGATAGAGCGCCGAGACGATGCCGGTGGAGACAGACTGCTCGTTGCCGAACGGCGAACCGATCGCCATGACCCACTCGCCCACGTTGAGCTTGGAGGAGTCACCGATCTCAATCGGCGTGAGCTTGGAGGCGTCTGCGTCCTTGAGCTTGATGACGGCCAGGTCGCTCGAAGCATCGTTGCCCACGAACTCGGCCTCGTAGGTGGTGCCGTCGTCCATGGTCACCACGTACTGGTCGTAACCATCGACCACGTGGTTGTTGGTGAGGATGTGGCCCTCGGTATCGAGCACAACGCCCGAGCCGACGCTGCCCGAGCTGTCCGACTCGTCGGCAGACTGCGAAAGCGAGCCATTCTGGCTACCGCTCGAAGTGGCGGTAATGGAAACCACGGAGGGCAATGCCTTAGCAGAAACGGCCTCGGCCAGCGTGGTGTCCTCGGAGTCGATCGTGATCTTTTGCGTCGATGAACCCGAAGCGCCCGCCGTCACGGCATTCTTGCCGCCACCGATATCGAGCGTGCCGCTCATAATGAGCGCGATGACCAGCAGGGCGCCGCATGCGCAGCCGGCGAGTGCCGTAATAAAGATCGGCAGCTTTTTGGTCTTGGTCTTGACCACCGTGTGCTTGTTTACGACCTGTTGGCCGCCCAGCGGCTTGCCGGTCTGCGTGTCGTAGGCCTGCACGTAGGGAATGTTGCTACCGGCAGGCGTCGACTCCACCTGCACGCGCGGCTGCTGCTGGGTCTCGCCGGCGTTGCCCGCATCCTGGGGACGCTGGGAATCGTTCTCGCTCATGACTGCGATCCTTTCGTCTAATAACCAAAGGCCCGCCAAACATGTGGCGGGCCATCATTGTTCACGTTGAGTTGTACCCCAATATGTGGGCGTACGCGTATGAGAACGCAATCTTTTAGGAAGGCTTAAGTTCTGTTGCAGATTCGAGAGGAACCCGCACCTGCGTCAAAACCACCACAAAGGTGCCTGTCCCCTTTGTGGTGGAAATCTAGTCCTTAAATAGATAGCCCACGCCGCGGACGGTGGTGATGTGTGCCGCGATCTGCGGGCCCACCTTGGAGCGGATGCGTCGGATGTGCACGTCGACGGTGCGCGTGCCGCCGCAGTACTCAAAGCCCCACACGCGGTGCAGCAGCACTTCGCGGCTGTAGGCGCGGTTGGGATGCGTCGCCAAAAAGCTCAGCAGCGAGTACTCCATCAGCGTCAGGTCGATGGGCTCGTTATCGAGCGTCACCTGGTAGGTGGCCAGGTTGATCTCGAGGTTATCGATGTTGAGCACATCGTCGGCGGCGACGGTCTCCTCCTCGCCCATCAGGCGCTGCGCGCGAGCCTTGAGCTCGTTGGGCGTCGCCGTGGGGCATACAAAGTCGGCATGCGCGTGATTGGGCAGACGCAGGGTGCTAAGCGCCTCGTCGTCAACGATCACCAGCATGGGGACGCCGCCGCGGTCGTCGAGCCACTTGGCAATCTGATCGATGCGGTCGCTGCGGATGCCATCGGAATCGAGGATCAGCAGGTCAAAGTCGTGCGCTGCAGTCGGCGAATCGGGGGTTGCCAGGCTCACCTCGACACCCAGGGTGGTCGTCAAGCTGCGGGCAAACTCGTGGAAGCGCGTCGTGCGCGCCATGAACAGGGCACTCTTATCGGACATATCGGCCTCCAAAGAAATGAGCTCAATCGTACTGGAGCAAGCCAGCGCGATTAGGAGTTCGCCAGGTAGTGCTTGATCTCCCACTCGGTGATCGTAGACTCAAACTTATGCCACTCGTCACGCTTCTTTTTGAGGAAGAAACTGTGAATGTGCTCGCCGAGGGCATCCTTCATAAACTGCGAGTCCTCAAACACGTCAAGCGCCTCTTTGAGCGAGCGCGGCAGCGGCGTGTAGCCGGCCTCGAGCATCTGACGGTCGGTAAGCTTGAGCGTCTCGGCCGTGGCCTCGGGCGGGAGCTCCAGCTTGCGCTCGATGCCGTCGAGACCAGCCGCCAGCGTGACGGCGTTGACCAGGTACGGGCTGGCCATGGGGTCGGGGCTACGAAGCTCGATGCGCGTGGACAGCTGCTTGCCGGGCTTGTAGACCGGGATGCGAACCATGCTCGCGCGGTTGCGCAGGCCCCACGTGGCGTACTGCGGCACGGAGTCACCGCCCGTGGTGATGCGCTTGTACGAGTTGACCGTGGGGTTGGTGATGGCGCTAATCTCGCGGGCATGCGCCAGGATGCCGGCCATGTAGTGCTTGGCGATGTCGGAAAGATGGTACTTCTCGTCGTCCTCGCCCCAAAAGACGTTGTTGCCGTCGTGGTCGAATAGCGACTGGCACAGGAACATAGCGCTGCCGTCCTCGCCCGCCAACGGCTTGGGCATAAAGGAGGCGTGGCAACCGCTCTCGTAGGCCTGCTGCTTAATGATGAGCTTTGCCGTGGTGATGGCGTCGGACATGCTCAGGGCCTCGGCGTGACGCAGGCTCATGCCGTGCTGCGAGCGGCCAGCGGCGTGGAAGGTGTACTCCACGGGCACGGACATCTTCTCGAGCGTGAGGACCGTGTTGCGGCGCAGGTCGCGAGCGGCGTCGCTCACCGAAAGATCGAAATAGCCCACGTTGTCGAGTGGCTCGGGCGTGTGCTCGTCAGGGAAGTAGTAATACTCCAGCTCGGCGCCCACGTTGAGCAGATAGCCAGCTTTCTCGGCCTTGCGGAACATGCGGCGCAGGGCATCGCGCGGATCGCCGGCGAAGGGCTTGCGGTCGGGGGTGCACACATCGCAGAACACGCGGGCGACGCCGTTGTGGCTCGGGCGCCACGGCAAAATCTGG
>CABURG010000045.1 GCA_902493835.1 uncultured Collinsella sp.
AAAAGCCTTCTCGTCGTTAAAGATCTGGTAGGCACGCTGGCGGCGCGAGGCAACCGGCGTATCGGCACCTCGGTTCTGCTCGATCCAAGCCTGGATGATTGCGATTTCCTCGGCAATCTTGCGGTTGGACATCTCGTTGTGCTGAGTGCGCTGCGGAGCCTTTTTGCCGTCCTTGCCCTCGACCTTTACGATCTGTGTCTGCTGCTCCTTGATCTTGGAGAGCGCCATAGGCGTGGGGACAACCTTGAGCAGCTGCCTGCCTAAAACGCGGGCAAGGGCAAACGCCGAGACCTCGCCGTGGGCGGCCGACTCGGGCTGCCGGGCAGCAGTATCTACTGCGGCAGACTCCGGCTTCTTCTGAGACTTGCGCTTAGAATCGCCTTGGGAATTGCGCTCGCGCTTCGGCATAGACGCCTGCTTCTGCGGACGATCGGACTTGCTCTCCTTCGCTGACTGGCGCTTAGGCTGCCCCGAAGAAACCTCGGCCTTCGCATCCTCGTTCTGCGGCGTGGTCTTCTCGGTTGCAGTCTCGGCATGGGAACTGCGGCCTCCACGATGGCGACGGCGGCGAGGCTTGCTCGACGCGCTCTGCTCCGTCTGCTCATCAGTAGGCTGCTGGCCCTTGGCCTCGGCATCAACCTCAAGCTGCGGCTCAACAGGCTTTTGCTCGCGAGCCACCGGCTCAACGGCCTTCTCGTCCTGGGTGGTCGAAACCGACTCGCCCTTCTCCTGACGCTTTACGGGATACGCACGTCCCGCAAAACCGCGGCCGGGACGACACGAACCCGGAGCCTTCTTGGCAGACTCCTCAACATCGTCTGCAACCTCAGAAGACTCTTCAACCTCACGCGCGGCATCCTGCGCTGCAGCCTTAAAGTGAGCACCGCGACGACGCTTGGGCTCTTGGGCCTCCACGGGCTTTTGCTCCTTCGTGGGCTTCTGCGACTCGGCAGCAACCTCGGTCTCAACAGCCTCGGCATCCGTCTCGCCCTTTTGAGCAACGGCGCGACGGAAGCGCTCCTGCTGGGCGCGGCGCTGCGCATCGCGCTTGCCACTCCCGCCAAAACCGCCGCGGCCGGCCTTGGCCGTAAAGGCGCGAACGACGCTCTCGTCAAGCAGCTCGTCGGTATCGACATGCTCGCGCGGAGCCGTTTTCACCGAAGCGGGCGCCTCGACAACGTCCTCGACGGCCTCTTCGGCAACCTCGACGGGCTGCTCCTGGGCATCGTTAATCTCGGCATTAATGGTGTAAAAGGCAGGGCGCCCGTTAATGCCGCTACCCTCGATCTTGGTCACGATATTTGCCGCGATAAGCTCATCGCGCATCGCCTTGGTGTCGCACTCTTTATCGACGGAGCGGAAAATTTGCGCCAGCGCGCTCGACTTGATCTTGAG
Source organism: uncultured Collinsella sp. (assembly GCA_902493835.1). Classification (GTDB taxonomy): domain Bacteria; phylum Actinomycetota; class Coriobacteriia; order Coriobacteriales; family Coriobacteriaceae; genus Collinsella. Next base: position 1,396 of record CABURG010000045.1, read on the forward strand.
CGCCTTGCGGCAAAGCAGGTCGTAGGCAACCAGCTTGGCACGCTCAGCAGAAAGCGATGTCTGGCTGCTCAGACGCTCAGCCAGGGCATCGACATTATTTTGGTTATCGGAATATACCGTCTTGGCCACGGGGCCCCTTTCATATGTACACATATACGTTTATATGGTACAACGCGCGCCCTTATCCATGCAAAACATCTGCGAGAACACTCGAGCACACTCGAGCGTCACCCACTTTTGCATGAAAAAAGACCGAGCCCGCGAAGTCGCGGACCCGGTCTTTCCGAGTCAAATGGATGGGAGATTCAACCCGTCCGACCGACTAGGCCTTGGCGGCCTCGGCGTCAGCGGGAGCCTCGGCGGCAGCGGCGCGACCGTACTCGGCCTTGCCCATCTCGGACCACTCGGGCTCCTCATCAGGCATGGAGCCAGCCTCCTTGCCGAAGAACTCCTTGAGGCAGTTGACGGCGACGATGAGGCCCAGGACCATCAGCAGGACGGCAAAGACGAGCTGCAGGCCCTTGGTGGCGGCGACGGAGACGGCGGCCGTGGTGGCGGTAGCCGGGATGGTGCCGAAGAAGCCGTAAGCCTGGACGGCGGCCATGCAGCCCATGGCGCTCTGGACCAGCGAGGTGAAGGTGCAGCAGAGCAGGAAGGCGACGGGCACGTAGAGCATCCAACCCTTGCGGCCGGTGCACTTGCAGAACACGGCGAGGGTGATCATGGTCATGCCGCCGAGCAGCTGGTTGGAAGCACCAAAGAGCGGCCAGATGTTGGCATAGCCACCAAAAGCGAGGGCGAGACCGGGAAGCAGGGTGACGACCGTGGCGAACCAGGGGTTGCCGAGGACCTTCATGTAGCCGGCCTTGGACTCGATGGCCAGGGCGTCGTTGGTCTGGGCAAAGAACTCGGAGAACGAGGTGCGGGCGATGCGGGCGACGGCGTCGAGCGAGGTCAGGGCCAGAGCGGAGACGTTCATGGTCATGAAGACGGTAGCGAGCGTGCCGTCAACACCGAAGGCCTGCATACCGCGGGAGATGCCAGCGGCGAAGATCTGGAACGGGGTGGAAGCGACACCGGCGTTGAGGGCGCCGGTACCGGCGGTGTTCATATCAGAGAACATGATGCCGGCAACGATGATGGCAAGGATGCCGACGAAGGACTCGACGATCATTGCGCCGTAACCGACCTTGACAGCGTCCTGCTCCTTCTCGACCTGCTTGGAAGAGGTGCCGGAAGAAACGAGGCTGTGGAAACCGGAGAGAGCACCGCAAGCGACGGAGACGAACAGGACCGGGAACATCATGCCGGAGGCAGTGGAGAAGCCGGTGAAGACCGGAGCGGTGATAGTGGCCTGACCGTTGACGCCCAGGACGACGATGCCGAGAACAGCGCAGACGATCATAACGATCATCATGATCGAAGTGAGGTAGTCACGCGGGGTCTTGAGCATCTGGATGGGCATAGCGCCAGCGAAGACCAGGTAGACCATGACGACGGCGAACCACTGGAACTTATCCAGGTAGACCGGGAACTGCATACCGACGGCGAACATGAGAACCATGAGGACCACGCCGGTGACGAACTCGGCAGCACCGGTGAGGTTGAACTTCTTCTGGGCCCAACCAAAGGCGATAGCGACGAAGGTGAACAGGATGGAGATGGTACCAGCGCAGCCGGCGGCATAGGACTTGGTGAAGTCGATAGCACCGGTAGCAGCACCAGAAGCGTCAACGGCCGGGGTGAACATGAACGTCTTGCAGACCATGTCGGTGAAGGCAGCGATGACGATGATGCAGAACAGCCAGCAGAACAGCAGGAACAGGCGACGGCCGGTCTTGCCGATGTACTTCTCGATGAGCTGAGCGAGCGACTTGCCGTTGTTCTTCATCGAAGCGTACAGAGCACCAAAGTCGTGGACGGCACCAAAGAAGATACCGCCGACGAGGACCCAAAGCACGACGGGCAGCCAGCCAAAGGCCATGGCGACGATCGTACCCGTAACAGGGCCAGCACCGCAGATCGAGCTGAACTGGTGCGAGAACGCGGTGAAGGCGGAGACAGGCGAGAAGCTCTTGCCGTCCTTCATGCGCTTGGCCGGCGTGAGGGCCTCTTTGTCAACGCCCCACTTGTTGGCCAGCCAGCGGCCATAGCCCAGATAGCCGCAGGCGAGCACCGCCGCGGCCACAACCATGAGCAAAACTCCGTTCATTACATTTCCTCCTCTAAAAAGAACTTCCTAGACATAAAAAATGAGGGCCGTCGGTTGCGCTCGACGGCCCTCATCTTCATCAGCCGCCCGTTATCGTACGGGCTAGCTGTATGTGCTAACCCGCATCAGATAATAACTACGCTGATAATGTTTAGCTGATGCGTGAACATGTCTAAGAAATCCTCTTCAATCATGATGCGAACGATCCGTGCGTGTTCACATCCCCCAGTGGTTGAAAAGGAGTATGAAACTTTAGTTACCTAAAGTCAACGCAAATTTGTAATGAATTTTCAACTTTTTTGGATTTCTCGGTATAAAACGCCACTGACCTCGGACTTTACCCCACGACAGTTTTTGCATGAGAGATGCCCCTGAGAGCCGCGGGAGCCGGGCGGCGCATATGAACTTTCCTGCTCTACAGTCCTGCGCAAGACGGAAAGCACATTAAGTGCTTTCCTTTGCGTGCGGAACTCGCGATAAAGTTCATATGCGCCGCCCGGCTCCCGCGGCCCTCAGGGGCTCCCATCCCAAATGCGGAGCAAAGCTCCGCACACTATCTTTTTCTTTCAGCTAAAGCACGCCGGAAATTCGACGCAGCTGGCTAACCTTGCCGGACGTTGTCGACGCCAATCCGGCTCAGAAGCCGCATCGATACAGAAAGGTCCCCGGCGCTGCCCGGGCGCCAGCGGCCGCATATGAACTTTATCGCGAGTTCCGCACGAACAGGAGGCCACTTAATGTGGCCTCCGTCGTGAGCAGGACTGTAGAGCAGGAAAGTTCATATGCGGCCGCTGGCGCCCGGGCAGCGTCGGGGACCGCACCCGTACGACTACAGCGTCATGTTTGGATCGGCGTCGACGTCGAACGGCGAGATTTCGCCTCGGTCGAATTTACGGCGGGCGACCTCCGCGATCATGGCTGCGTTATCGGTACAGGCAGACAAGGGCGGCACCGTTACGCGAATCCCCTGACGCCCAAGCTTCTTGATCATCATCTCGCGCAGATGCGGGTTGGCCGAGACGCCGCCACCGATGCAGTATTCCTTGCATCCGGTAGCGTGCAATGCGTTTTTGGCCTTCTTGTACTGCACGTCAAAGACAGCTGCCTCAAACGAAGCTGCCAGATCGGGCAGGTGAATCGTGCGCCCGGCCTTGGTCTCCTGTTCAATGTAGAGCGTCACAGCGGTTTTAAGGCCCGAAAGCGAGAAGCGATAGTCTCCTCTGCTGTTAAGCGCACGGGGGAAATCGATCGCCTTGGGGTTGCCCGTCTCGGCCAGCTTGGAAATGATGGGGCCACCGGGATAGCCCAGGCCCAGCGCCTTGGCCACCTTGTCGAAGGCCTCGCCCACAGCGTCGTCGAGCGTCTCACCGAGCACCTCGTAGTCGCCCCACGCCTTCACGTGCACGAGCATGGTGTGCCCACCCGAGACAAGCGTGAAGATAAACGGCGGTTTGAGGTCGGGTTGCGCCAGCAGGTTGGCAAACAGGTGCCCCTCCAGATGGTTGACGCACACGAGCGGCTTGCCGGCAGCGTAGGCAAAGCCCTTGGCGAAGGCGACGCCAACCACGAGCGCGCCCACCAGGCCCGGACCCTGTGTCACGCCCACGGCGGCAAGCTCGCTGGGGGCAATGGCTCCATCCTCAAGACCAAGCGATGCTGCGGCATCCTCGAGCGCCGCATCCACGACACTCACAATCACCTCGACGTGTTTGCGCGAGGCGATCTCGGGCACCACGCCGCCAAAACGGGCGTGAAAATCAATCTGCGTCGACACCTGGTTGGCCAGCATATTGCCATCCGCATCGATAATCGCCACGGCCGTCTCGTCGCAGGAACTCTCGATAGCGAGCACTAGGCGGCGGCGCTCAATTTCGGCACGCTCCCCCTCGGAGCGCCCAGGCGCAGACAGCGGCCATACGCGCTGCTCTGCCGCCGTCGGTTCGGGCGAAGCATTGTCGACCGGAAGTACCAGGGGCAGCGGGGCCGTCATGACGATGGCGTCCTTGCCGGCACCATAGTAGCCGCGGCGCCGTCCTGCCTCGGTAAAGCCCAGAGCGTTATAGAGCGCAATCGCGCCCTCATTGCCGTCCTCAACCTCGAGCGAAGCCGTGGTGCAGCCGAGCATCTGGGCATCATAGCTCACATGCGACAGCAGCTTGCGGGCAATGCCCTCACGGCGATGTGCCGGGTCGACGGCGACATCCAGAATCTGCACATCACCGTCCACGACCATACCGCCGGCAAGGCCCAGCAGCTTGCCGTCGTCGTGTGCTACCCACCAACTACGCGGCGCAGCGACGTCCTCGCCCAGTTCGGACAGGAACATGCCCGGCGTCCACGCCTCGTGTCCGGCACCTTCAAAGCAGGCAGCCTCCAGCGTGCTCGCGCCCTCGGCATCCGCCGCGCCCATGGGACGGAACTGCAGATGACGACCGGCGAGCTCATCGGCAACGCCCGTAATTTCGCCCTGCGCACTCTCGGCAAGACCAAGACGCTTGCGCTCGTTTTCCTCGGCATCCGAAAGGCGCGTGTAAATCGGCAGGACGCGAGCCGGATCGCCGTCACCCGCAGCGTGCGCGAGCAGCGAGCCCTCGCCCGAAGGCCACCACAGGTCGCGCTCCACGCAGCGGGCGGTCTCGTCCTCACCCAGCAGCTTGCCATAGCGCACGAGACCGTCACCGGTCAGCTGAACCTGGTCCCAGTCCGCTGCTTGGCGCCACTCATCGAGCGCCACGGCGGCCTTGACCACGTGTTCGCGCTCAAATTGACGCTCGGGGCCCTCATCGACCAGCATATACAGCGCCGGATATACCTCACCGCGCATAGCATCGGCCAAGATACCAAGCTTGCCGCGCACGCCAGCCTTCCACGCCGTCCAAGCGCAAGCGTCGAGCGTCGACACGCCCAGCAGCGGAACATTGGCACCACGCGCGAGGCCCTTGGCAGTGGAGATGCCGATGCGCACACCCGTAAAGGACCCCGGGCCGCGACCGACCACATAGCAACCAACATCGCTGCGATCCAGACCGGCTTGAGCCAGCACGCCATCAACGGTATTCACGAGCTCAACGTTGGCGTGACGGCGACACATGTGGTCGCCACTCACGAGCTTCGTCTCGCCCGTCTGCCCATCAATCCAGCTTGCCGCGCAGGCAAGCATGTCGGTCGAGGTATCGAGCGCCACCACCAGCGCGTTGTCGTTATGCAAGCTCATCTTGTACAGCCTTATCAATCAAATGGGAAAGCTCCATTGCGCGGTCACCGTGCGCCTCAAGCGTTATCGTTCGCACATCGCTGTCGCCCTCATCACGCTTGAGCGTCACCGAAAGATACTCATCCGTCAGCTCGTCCTGGAATTGTTCGCCCCATTCCAGCAGGCAAGCACCCTCATAGCCCAGCACATCGAAAATGCCCGTATCCTCGAGCTCGTAGGCATGCTCCAGGCGGTATAGATCAAAGTGAAACAGCGGAATACGACCTTGATCGTGAACGGCCATGAGCGCAAACGTAGGGCTCGTAACCATATGCCCATCGCCCAGCCCGCGCGAGACGCCCTTGGTAAAGTGAGTTTTGCCCACTCCCAGGCCACCGGTCAGGATGAGCACATCGCCGTCCTCAAGGCACGGTGCAATTAGCTCGCCAAAGTACTCCGTATCGGCAGCGCAAGTCGTTTTGTAAGTACCTACCCCCAGGCGCTCCAGGGACATATATGCTCCTTATTATTCCGAGGCGTCCTCTGGTGCGGGATGTCGCTCCAGATAATCGCCCAGCATCTTAAAGTCTTCCTCCAGCAGCTCCTGCCACGCCGGATTGCGCAGCGCTGCTGCCGGATGAAAAGTGGGCATTACTACAAAATGCCCCATCTGGTGGAACCTGCCGCGCAGCTTAGTAATGCCAATCTCGGTCTTAAGCACAAAGTGCGTCGCGGGGTTGCCGAGCGTCACGATAATATCAGGCCAGATGCTTCGAATCTGCTCACGCAAAAACGGCGAGCAAGCCAGCACTTCCTCGGGACGCGGATTGCGGTTTCCCGGCGGGCGGCACTTAAGCACGTTGGCAATGTAGACGTCTTCGCGTTTGAGCCCCGCCAGCGACAAAATGCCGTTGAGATCCTCGCCTGCCGCCCCCACAAAGGGCTCGCCCTGCAAATCCTCGTTGCGACCCGGCGCCTCACCGATAAACATGACGCGAGCGCGGGGGTTTCCCACGCCAAACACGATATTGTGACGCGACTGGTAGAGCTGGCAGAGGTGACAATCGCCCAGAACAGCCTCAATCTCCTCGAGTGCGACCTCACGTGGCGCCTGATGGGTATGGCCGGGGATGTGCATGACGCCCATAGCGGCTCCTACACGTAGACCTTGTCGAGACGCATGCCAAAGCCGCAGGCGACCTCGTAGTTAATCGTTCCGCGCAGTCGGGCCATCTCGTCCATAGTGATCTCGGCATCGCCATCGCGGCCGACAATGATCATCTCGTCGCCATACTCGGCCTCGGGAATCTCGTGTGCCGGGTTGGACTGAATGGCGACCATAAACTGGTCCATGCAGATATTGCCAACCTGATGCACGCGCTCGCCGCGATACAGCACATCCATACGATTGGAAAGCGTACGCGATAGGCCATCGGCATAACCGATCGGCAGCGTGCAGATCTGAACGCGCGTACGCGGTACGCGGTAGGTAAAACCGTAGCCCACGCCCTCACCCATCGCAGGGTGCGCCACGCGCGTCACACGCGCATGGACGCTCATAACGGGATCAAGCTGCATCACGCGGCCACTCAGCTCGCACGGCTGCATGCCATACAAGCCAACGCCGGCGCGGATCATATCAAAATGCATCGAGGGGTCGAGCATCGAGGACGGCGTGTTGGCGCAGTGCACGATACCGCACTCAAAACCCGCATCCTTAATGGCCTGAACGGCCTCGGTAAAGCGCTGGCACTGCAGCTTGTAGTCCCAGCCCGAAGGTTCATCGGCCGTGGCGAAGTGCGTAAATACGCCGTCGCACTGAATACCGCGATGAAAATTTATACCGCGGACAAAGTCGACAACCTGCGTGTAGTGAACGCCGATACGATTCATGCCCGTCTCGATGGCGAGATGATACTTGCCCACCTTGCCCGCCGCGACGGCACATTCGCCATACGCAAGAGCAAAGTCAGACGTATAGACCGAGGGCATGATATCAAACTCGAGCAACGTCGGAATGGCCTCGATAGGCGGCTCGCTTAGGATGAGGATGGGTTTCGTAATCCCGCCCTGTCGGAGCTCAACGCCCTCGTTAACCGTCGCCACGGCAAACATGTCGGCACCGGCCGAATACATGATCTTGGCGCACTCAACAGCTCCATGACCATAAGCATCGGCCTTGACCACGCAGCACAGGCGCTGACGTGGATTCAGCAAGTTCTTATAGGCCCTCGTGTTGCGACGGAGCGCCCCGCGGTCGATCTCGACCCAGGACCAGCGCGTCAAATCGGCTTTATTCATGATTAGTCATCCGACCCTTCGTCCATGATTCCCAGATCTTCGAGCGCATCCTTTGCCGCCAGTTCCATGGCAGGACCGATCAAGTCGATAAGATCGGTCGCGATGACGCTCTTCTCACCATACTCCGTCGCCGCGGCAAAACCGGCGTAGCTGTGAAGTGCGACGGCGTACGAATACAGCAACTCCCAACGATCCATCTCGTCGCGCATGGTGGCAAGCGTGCCGGCCAAAATACCCGCGAGAACATCACCCGAACCGGCAGTTGCCAGAGAAGCCGGACCCGAGAGCGGCAGCAGCACACGCTCAACGCCACAGATAGCCGTCGTCGGCCCCTTGGCAATGACCACCAGATTGTCGGAGCCTGCAGCCCAGACAACCTTCTGCGCGGCCGCAATCGCGGTACCAAGGTCGTTCACCTCGTCACCGGCAACCAGACGCGAAAGCTCACGATAGTGCGGCGTCATAACCAACGGCTGCTCGCGACGATACATCTCGGGATTACTATCAATACCGTCAATGGCAATCTTAGCAAGGCAGTTGAGTGCATCGGCGTCCAAAATAAGCGGCACATCAAGCTCGAGCAAGCCCGAAACCACCTGCATAGCGCCGGCAGATGTCGTCATACCGGGACCGCACAGTACACAGCTGTACTTCTTTGCAATCTCGCACACAGTCATGCGCGCAGCGGCGCCAAAGGAGCCGCGGGAATCAGACGGAATAGCAAAGACGGGAATCGAAGGAAGTGCCATGCGAATAAGATTGGCGCAGGCGTCAGGAGCCGCGACTGCCACGTAACCAGCACCCGCGCGAGCTGCAGACTTGGCCGCCATAATGGCAGCACCAGGATATTGCGCAGATCCGGCGACAATAAGCACAGAGCCACGGGAATACTTATCGATATTCGTAGGTAGTGGAGCAAAGTAATCAACTAAGTCACCGGGCTCGACAATCTCGGCGGCGTGGTCGACATCATCGATGACCTCGTCAAGACGGTCGTAAAGATTGCCGCAGATCAAATCGCCAGCATACTCAGGGCCATCAGCGCTATACAGACCAATCTTGGGCGCAATCATCGTCACCGTATGCTCGGCACGAATGCAGTCGTCATCAACAACGCCCGTCTCGGCATTCAGGCCCGAGGGGACATCAATGGATACGACACAATCGGCGCATTCATTGACCGTAGGAATCCAGATGGAGAACGGCGCACGCAGATTCCCGTGAAAACCGGTACCAAAAATGGCATCGACAACAACATCGGCCTTATCGATCAAAACCTCGAGTTCGTCACGCGAAGGGCCGACGCAAACGTGCACATCGCGGCCGGCAGTACGACGAGCAACATGACGTGCCAGAGCAGCAGGAATCTCATCCGGTTCAACCGGAGAAACGATATCCACGTCCACACCCTTATGGCTCAGAATATCGGCGGCAACCCAACCGTCGCCGCCATTATTACCAAAACCGACCAGAACGAGAACCCGATCGGGATTGAGCTTCAAGACCTCGTTGGCGGCAAACTCACCCGCTAGCTCCATAAGCTCGGCCTTCGAAGTCCCTTCGCGTTCGATGATATCCTCGAGACGAACGACTTCTTCGGTACTCAAAACCGGTTTCATCTATGCTCCTAGCGTATCTTGCGAAGCATCGCCCAGGTGCTCCGTCAATGCTGAATTCTGCAGCTGCTCAAGCTCATCTAAAACAGAGCGAGCCTCTTTAAATGTCTGCGCAACGCGTTTCTTAGTGCTCACCTTTTCATCTTTTGGCTTAGGCCGAGCATCTTCGGTAATCGCGATGGCATTCGCAACGGCTAAGTCTCCTGTAAGCGTAATGGAAAGAGCGACCTCAACAACACCCAGCTCATAAGCGATCTCGAGTGCACGGCCCGAAAGCAGCGCCTTCGGTTTGCCGAGTTTATCACGCGTTACCGAAACATCCTTGCGACCCACGCCTTGACTAAAACCCGTGCCGAGAGCTTTAAGCACCGCCTCGCGCGAAGCAAAGCGGCTCGCATAGTGAGCAGCGGGACGCGATGATGCATCGCAATACGCACGCTCTTCTTCGGTAAACACACGCCAAGCAAACGACGGCGTCTTTTCAAGAATTGATTTCATACGGGAAATCTCGACGATATCAACGCCGATACCAGCTTCAGCCATGTTCACCTCCATATCGCACAGACTAAGTTATTGTAGCCCGTTCACAGAAGATGCGACAAACGAGGGTTATAAAACACAGCTACTATGTGAGACAAAAGCCCGTAAACGCAAAAAGGGGGAGGCCGCGAGGCCTCCCCCTTCTTCAGTCTGGATGACGGCTCGGTGCCGTCCACCGGTCAGCGGCGCCCTGGCCTCCCACGGGATGACCCCGCAGTACTCTCGGCGCGATGGGGCTTAGCTTCCGGGTTCGGAACGGGACCGGGCGTGCCCCCCATGCTCTGGCCGCTGACCGGTGGGCGGCGCCCACCGTTACGGTGTCCTG